>DATFWO010000211.1:0-5598 GCA_035259205.1 Burkholderiales bacterium
GCATCGCTGCTGGGCCTGAGCGACGAGCAAACCGCGTGGGCGCTCGGACTGGCCGGCACCCAGGGCTCCGGCCTCTGGGCGTTCAACGCCGACGGCACCATGAGCAAGCGTTTTCACGCGGGAAGAGCCGCGCAATCCGGCGTGATGGCGGCCGAGCTGGCCGCGCTCGGCTTCACCGGCCCGACGCAGATCTACGAATTTCACGACGGCGGCGTGCTGAAGGCGTTTTCCGACGAATCCGACCCGGCGCCGCTGACCCGCGATCTGGGCACAGTTTTCCATCTCGACGCAACCTCGATCAAGCCCTATTCATGCTGCGGGAGCACCCATTCCTACGTCGACGCCGCGTTCGAGCTGCGGCGGCGGCTCGGCACGCCGTGGGATCCGCAGCGACCGGTGCGCGTGGGCCTCGCGAAGGTGGTGGACGTGCAATGCGGTTTCGACTACGTTCCGGGCAGCGCGCTCAACGCGCAGATGAGCATGCGCTACGTCGTCGCCGCTGCGCTGCTCGAAGGCCAGGTGCTGCCGGCGCAGTTCAGCGATGCGAAACTCGCCGACCCCGTCCTGGCGAAGCTGGCTCAGGCGATCTCGCTCGAGCACGATCCGAAGCTGGATGAGCTCTATCCCAGGCGCTTCGCCGCCTGGATCGCAGCCCGGAACGACGGCGACTGGGTGCGCGTCGACGTGCTGGACCCTCTCGGCTCCGCCGCGCGCCCGGTCGATGCGCAAGGCGTGATCGAGAAGTTCCGCGGCATCAATCCGCAGCTGCCGGCAAGGAAAATCGCGGACATCGCGCTCGACATCGAGCACCATTCGATCACCGAGCTGCTGGCGCTGCTCGCCCCGGCGAAGCCGAAGCAACTTCGCAGCGCGTGACGGGCGACGACCGATCGGCGCCGGGAGCCGGCAGACCCGTTACTGCCATGTCCAGTCGTTTTTGCATAGTTCTGCGCGTCGTTGCCGTCGTGGCCTGTCCCGTCCTTGGCGCCATGACGGCGGCGCCAGACGCGATGGCCCAGAACTATCCGACCAAGCCGATCCGGTTGATCGTGCCTTTCCCGCCCGGAGGCGGCACCGACCTCATGGCGCGCGTCATGGCTCAGAAGCTCACCGAATCATTGGGGGTGTCGGTCGTGGTCGACAACCGCGGCGGCGCCGGCGGCACGATCGGCGCGGAAACCGGAGTGCGCGCGGCGCCTGACGGCTACACGATGACCGTCGTATCGGGAAGCTACGCCACGAACGCGGCGCTGTACAAGCTGCCGTACGATCCCGTTAACGACATCGCGCCGATCGCACTGCTCGGCGAATCCGCCTTCCTGTTGAGCCTGCATCCCTCGCTGCCGATCAGGAATGCGAAGGAATTGATGGCGTACGACCAGGCGAGCCCGGGGAAGCTCAACTACGGCTCTACCGGCACCGGCGGCATCACGCATCTCGCCTCGGAGCTTTTCAACCAGATGGCGGGCACCAGGATTACACATGTTCCCTACAAGGGTACCGGCCCGGCGCTCAACGACCTCATGGGCGGCCAGATCCAGGTCATGTTCGGCGCCATGCCGGCAATGGCGCCGCAGGTGAAAGCCAACCGCTTGCGCGGGATCGCCGTCAGCACCGCCAAGCGCAACAGCGCAATGCCGGAGGTCCCGACTCTGGGGGAAACCGTGCCGGGCTACGAGGTGACCTTATGGTACGCGGCGTGGGGTCCGAAAGCGCTGCCCAGGGACATCGTCGGGCGCTGGAACAAGGAGGTCGATCGCATCCTCCATTCACAGGAAATGAGGGAGCGCATGGCCGGCGAAGGCGTAGAGCCCGTGGGAGGCTCCCCTGAGCGGTTTCGCGAAGTGCTCGGCCGCGACGTGCCGAAATGGCAAAGGGTCGTAAAGAACGGAAAGATCAGTGTTGGCAGCTGACGACGGTGAGCGCAAGCGGTAAATTGGGATGCGGGGAGAAGTTCGTGCTTGCTGCCTACCGCTTGCTGCTCACTGTCCTTAATTAAGTATGCAACTCGACGATGTCCCCGTCGACGAGCAGGTGATCCCTGCCGACCTGTTGTCCGCCGAATCCTGATTTCCCCCAGACGCGGGCGAACTTCAAGGTGTGTGCCAGATCCTTGTGTACCAGCCGCGCGACATCCTCGACCCTCTGGCCGCGGTGCAGTGTGAACGGGCGCTCCTTTTCCGCCGGCCGTCCCGGCGTCTTGGTGTAAACCCGCACGATGCCGAGGCGCTCGAACAGCCACGGCCCGATTTCCCCCAGGCCTTGCCCCGTCTCCGCCGAAACCGCGATCGCCGGATAGCGCAGCGCGCTCAGCTCGCGAAAAACCTGCAGCTCCGAGTCTACGTCCGTGATCAGGTCGGCCTTGCTGACGAGCATGAGCGTCGGCAAGCGCAGCGCAAATGGGTCGTCGACATCCGTCTCCGCCGCATCATCCCAGCGATCGGTCAGGGTTACGCGCTTCTGCCGGAGGATGGCGTGCACCGCCTGAATCTGCTCGACGCACGAGGAATCGCTCAGATCTACCACGAGCAAACACGCGTCAGCCGTCTGCAGCGTGGTCGCGAGCCACGCCACGGGATGCTCGGGCGACACGGCGGGCAGATCCACGAGCTCGAGATGCACGTCTTCGTGCGTCATCATGCCGGCCTGAGGCTCCTGGGTCGTGAACGGATACGCGGCGACGTGCGCGTTGGAGCCGCTCAGCCGCGCGTGCAGCGATGACTTGCCGGAATTGGGCGGTCCGATCAGCGCCAGCTGCGCGGCGCCTTCGGGGCGCACTACGTGGGAGGGTGCGCCGCGCGCCGGCCCTTTTTTCGGCGCTTCGATCTCCTCGGACAGCTCCTTGATGCGGCGCTTGATGTCGGCCTGAAGATGGTCCGTTCCCTTGTGCTTGGGGATCGTGCGCAGCATCTCGCGCAGGCAATCCAGGCGCAGCCGCGGCTCGCGCGCCTTACGAAAGCTCGCCTCGGCGGCTTTGTACTCGGGACTGAGATTGGCCGGCATCCCGCGGCACAGCGTGACGGGTGACGGTCAAGCGTAAACCCAAGGGGGGTGGGCCACAAGGCGCGGTACAACCCTTTGATGCGGTTACAGGACCCCGCGAGCACGCACCGCGGCCCGAGGGCAGTGCCGCGGGCAACGGCGGCAAGAGCGCCTATCCGCCGCGGTGCCAGCCACCGTTCTGACCGGCCACCCGTCCGTCGCTCTGCAACTTGAGCAGATGCGCATGGAGCGAGCGCCGCGCGACCGGATGGACCTGCTGAGGGACATCGTCGTAGACGAGCGGCAGCAGCTCGTCCAGGGTCGCGGGATTCTTCGCCGCGAGTGCATCGAGAACCTTCTGCTCCCTCTTCAACCGATGCGCGATGAGCCGCCGCACTTCGTCGTGCGGCGTGTCGATCACGTGCCCGTGTCCGGGAGCGAGCGCCGCGAGGTCGAGAGCGAGCAGGCGCTCGAGCGATCTCAGATATACCGTCATATCGCCATCCGGCGGCGAGATCACGACCGTCGAGCCCTGCATGACGTGGTCGCCGGTGAAGAGCAGCTTGCGCTCCTCCCACAAATAGCACAGATGGTTCGATGCATGTCCGGGCGTGTGTACCGCTCGCAGCCGGAACTCGCCGGCATCGAGCACGTCGCCGTCGCGCAACGCGCGATCGGGCGCGAATGCCGTATCCTGGCGCCCATCGTCGGGTACGCGCCCGAATCCGAGCACTGCAGCGCCGGTTGCAGCCTTCAGTGCCCGCGCCCCGGGAGAGTGATCGAGATGGGTATGGGTGCAGAGGATCCACCTGAGGCGGCCCTGCACCGCCCGGAGCAATGCGTCGCAGTGCGCCGCACTTTCGGGCCCCGGGTCGATCACCGCGAGCTCGCTGCGGCCTACGATATAGGCGTTGGTGCCCGGTCCGGTCATCATTCCGGGATTGGGTGCGGTAATTCGCCCGACGCTGTCGTTCAGCCGGACGTGCTCACCCGGGACTATCTTCTGCGATCCACTCACTGTTCGCTCACTCGCAACGAACTCTATCCCATCCCGCGGCCTTCCGTTCCCGCCGCGTCCTCGTAGCCGGGCTCGCCCGGCACCACGTACCGACCTTCACGCGTGATGCGCGGCATGATCGCGGAGATGTCGCGCTCCGCCCGCAGCGACTCGACCAGAGCCGAGACCGAATTGAAGCCGGCGAACCGCATCAGGGTGTGACGGGTCGGGGTGCGCAGCTTGCGTTCGCCGCGCTCATGCCCTTCGAGCAGATCCGCTGGCCGTGCCCATTCGTGTGCGATCGCTTCGCGGTTGTCGTGCTCGGCGATCTGGCGCTCCGGCGCGACTGCGACGAAAAAGCGCGCATCGTAGCGGCGCACCGCTCCAACGGGAGTGATCCAGTGGCCGAAGTAGGCCAGACGATCGGCCGCCAGTCGCAATCCTTCTTCCGCTACGATCGCACCGAACGGCCGCTCGCCGCTCTCGATACTCTTGCGGTACGTATGAAAACGCTCGGCTGTCTTCCGCTCCGCCAGCGCGAGCAGCGCACCCGCAGCATCCCGCGCGAGCAGCACGCCGGCCTCCTCGAACAGTTCCCGAATGGCGGCGATCCAGTACGCCAGTCCACCGCGCGCTATGCCCAGTACCCGGCTCGCTGCCGCGTCGTCCAGACCGTCGCACCTCGCGTACAGCTCCGCCGCGTGATCCGCATCGTCGACGGTGCCGCCGGGAAATACATGGGCGCCCGGAACGAACGCGGAATTGAAGTTACGCTGCAGCATGAGTACCTCCATGCCGCGCTCCGAGTCGCGGACGAGCGCCACGGTGGCTGCAGGACGGGGAATCACGGCTGCGATGGCATGGGGCACCTTGTGCCCAGCGAGGAATCCGGCAAAGCGGCGCGCAAGTCGTATAGCACGCCGGTTCTTATATAGGAGACCGCAACGGCTGACAAGTTGCGCCCAATCTCCGCCACTCTCGCCAGCGACGCAATGGAGACGTTCGCATGACCCGGCGTCGCCGTGCCTCAGCGATTAATGCCCCCTGAGGCATCCCGGAGGCGTGCTCCAGGGCTATCTATCACCACCACCCATATGGGTAGCGCCGGAAGGGCGGCAACAGCGGAGAATAGGGCGAGTAGAAATACGCGTCGCCTGCCCGCCGCCATTCTTCGTACCGTACCGCATCGATATAGGTCTGCTGCATGTAGTCGATCACCTTGTCGGGTACGCCCTGCTCGCTCAGTCTGGCGAGCTGGGATGCCGGCATTTGGTATATCCCGCGCGATTCGGCTATCCGCTGAATGATCGCGTCCGCGCTCTGGCCGGTCTTCGCCATCTGGACGATTTCTGCAACGGTAGGCGGTGCAGGCAACTTCTCCTGGCTCGCGCACCCTGCGAGCGTGCCCGCCAGCAGGACCAATGCGAGATATTTCATGGGACCGCTCCAGTTGTGATGAGACAGCTGCTGCCGTGGAAAGTTATTTTGGATAGCCACACTATACGATTCCGCCGAAAGCGTTCAATAATTGGCTGCCATGGACGCAAAGGCCCGATGAACCGGAGATCCGCGCTTTCCGCACTGGGACTGATTGCGGCCGCAGCGTGGTCGTCGCGGGT
>DATFWO010000212.1:0-3073 GCA_035259205.1 Burkholderiales bacterium
CGCGTGGCGCGCCATGCGCGTCGCTTCCGGATGAAACACGGCGGAGCCGAGGCCGACCAGGGCCGCCGAGACCAGCACCGTCGCGTAGTTGCCGGCGAACGCGAGGCCGAGCAGCCCCGCCAGCGTCGACGCCATGCCGGCGACCATGGCGTAGGGCCACGGCCTTTGGTCGGTGACGTGGCCCAGCACCGGCTGCAGCAGTGACGAGGTCACCTGGAAGGCAAGCGTGATGAACCCGATTTGCGTGAAATCCAGCGCGTAGGTCGCCTTGAGCAACGGATAAGTTGCCGGAATCATCGACGAAATCAGATCGTTGAGCAGATGCGCGCCCGAGAGCGCGAGCAGAATCGGCAACAGCGGGCGGTGCGTGACCGGGCGGTGAGTGATAGTGACGGGGGTATGCATGCCGGTCCCTTGGCCGACGCGCGTTATCGCGTCAACCACCGGCGGGCGCATAACTCGGTTGCGCGCAATGGACGCTCATGCATTTCCATCTCTAGTCCGCAGACTTCGACTTGCAGTCGTCATCCCGCGAAAGCGGGCATCCAGTAACCCCAAATCGCTGTTTTATTGAAAGGCCGCTGTTTACTGGATGATGCGCCGGGAGACCGGCGAGGAGTAGGTGGTGCAAGTCCACCACGATGAAGGAGTAGCGGTCCACATCGGCCCCGAGCCGTGCGCCACTGCCCGTGAGGGCAGGGGCGAAGCGTCGGCAGGGGAACGCGCAGGCCAGCCATTGAGCCGCGAAAGAAACTCATTCCGGGTGCCGACGCCTTATCCAGAGCGGAAGGCAACACCGAGGGGCACGTTAAGCGCGCGAGGCCCGGAGGATCCGGCGTGGTCGAAGACCCTGGCATGTGCGCACGCTCCTTGCACGGGAACCGGGAGATCTCACGCGTGACCGTTAGTACAAGCACACCGGTCCGCATCGGGAAGGCGAGGAGCCGAAGCCGATGATGCACGCGCGTGAGAAGTCGGACCTCGCCATAGTAGCTGGGAAGCCGGCGAACGCTGTCGAGCGATCGACGACGGAGCCGGCGGAGCCAAGGGCGGGGACCAAGGGGAATGCGTGCCAGCAAAGCACGGGCCGGGCGCAGAGCCGGGGAGCCGTGTCACAGGCGCTGGAGCGCATACGGCAAGCCGCAAGGGAAAGGAAAGCGGAGAAGTTCACTGCGCTGCTCCACCCCATCAGTCCGGAACTGCTGGCGGAAGCGTTCGGCGAGCTTAAGCAGGACGCAGCGCCTGGCGTGGATGGTCTGACGTGCAAGACCTATGAGGCAGACCTCGAGCGCAATCTCGAGGATTTGCACGCACGGGTCCATCGGGGATCATACCGAGCAGTGCCATCGCGGCGCGTTTACATACCCAAGCCCGATGGTGGCCAGCGCCCGCTGGCGGTTGCCGCACTTGAGGACAAGATCGTCCAGAGAGCGACGGCCACGGTGCTCAACGCGATCTACGAGGAAGACTTCCTCGGGTTCTCGTACGGGTTCCGGCCGGGACGCGGGGCGCACGATGCGATGGACGCGCTCTGCGCCGGAATCCTCAGCAAGAAGGTGAACTTCATACTGGACGCCGACATCCGTTCGTTCTTCGACACGGTGAACCACGAATGGCTCATCCGCTTCATCGAACATCGGATCGGCGATCGGCGTATCGTCCGCCTGATCCAGAAGTGGCTCAAGGTGGGCGTCCTGGAAGATGGCATCGTGACGGCCAGCGAGAAGGGAACGGGGCAAGGAGCGGTGATCTCGCCGTTACTCGCCAACGTTTACCTGCACTACGTGCTCGATCTATGGTCCGAGCGCTGGCGACGCCACGAAGCCACGGGTGACATGATCATCGTGCGCTATGCCGACGACTTCATCATCGGCTTCCAGCACGCGACGGACGCCCGGCGCTTCCTGGACGTAATGCGTGAGCGGTTGCGGGAGTTCGCGCTGTCACTTCATCCCGAGAAGACGCGGCTGATTGAGTTCGGACGTTTTGCGGCGGAGAACCGCAAGCGACGCGGGCTCGGCAAGCCGGAGACCTTCAACTTCCTGGGCTTCACCTTCATCTGCGGCAAGTCGCGCCGGGGCAAGTTCCAACTCATCCGCAAGACCCGGCGCGATCGCATGCGGGCGAAGCTCAAGGAGATCAAACGGGAGCTGCGACTGCGAATGCACGAGCCGATCCCTAAACAGGGGAGGTGGCTCGCGCACGTCATCGGCGGCTACTTCAACTATCATGCCGTGCCGACCAATCGGCCCGCCTTAGCGGCCCTCCGTTTCTTTGTCACCGAACTCTGGAGGCGTACGCTCCGGCGGCGCAGCCAGAAAGACAGTATGACATGGGCACGGATGACGCGGCTGGCCGCGCATTGGCTCCCGCCACCTCGTATCCTCCATCCTTGGCCCACTGCACGCTTCGCCGTCACGCACCCAAGGTGGGAGCCGTATGCTCGAATCGGGCCTGTACGGTTCTGTGCGGGGGGCGCTCAGTAACGAGCGTCCCTACCGCGACCGTCCGCTTGCGCGGACGATGACGAGCTGATGGGTCATGACCAGATACCGCTGTATCACGCCCCGTTTTGTAGGGGCACCGGTTTGAGCCGCAAAGCAAACAACAGATACCGGCGAACCGCGAGCCGCATCCCAGCCGTCGCTTCCGCTACACGAGTTCCACCGTCAGCGGATTATACGAGTAGAGCCATTGGTTGCGATCTTCGCCTTCGTTTCGTTTCGCGAAGGCGTCTCGCAAAGCCTGCACCGACGGCAGATGGAATAGCTGGCGGTTGAGGGTCGATTGTTCGACGATGCGCGCGGTGCGATCGATCCGATTGCGCTGATAGAGCATGAGCGCGTCGGGTATCGACCCGGTCATGTCCAGCGCCCGGGTGAGGACGGCGCCGTCCTCCGTTGCCATCGCCGCGCCCTGCGCCAGATAAGGCAGGGTCGGATGCGCCGCATCGCCGAGCAGCGTCGCGCGCCGCGTGCTCCAGTTTCGCAGCGGCGCGCGGATATGAAGCGACCAGCGAAAGCATGCGTCGCGGTCGGCACAATCGATGATCGTCTGGATCGCCGGATGCCAG
>DATFWO010000213.1:0-6038 GCA_035259205.1 Burkholderiales bacterium
ACGCGAAATAGCTGACGGCATCGACGACTACCAGTCCGAGCAGCAGAACCGCACCGGATCCGCGGCTCAATGCCACCTGGCCTCCCGGCGCGCCCGGCGCAGGCGCAGCGCCGGAGGAAATGGAGACCTGACCGCCTGTAAACTTGACGGAGCCGCTCACCGCGCTCGAGGTAATCGTGGTGGTGGCTCCGCTCGTGGATTGATTGCCACCCAGCGTCGTATAGCAGCCCGCGAGCGCGAGGCACAGCAGCATCGCCGTCGCACTGCGCGATATGGACTCTCGAGTCATACATGCCGAGTATAGCGCAGCGCGGTAAACGGTGAGCGGTGAACAGTGAAAAGAGTCGGTCTCAAAATAGCCACGGAATTTCCGTGGCTGTAATGGATAAGATACGTTCCAGTCGTACTGTGCTGGTTTCGGAAGTTTCCGTTTACTGTTTACCGTTCACTGGTCTTAGAAAGGCATCCGCGGCATCGCTCCTTTTTCGTCCTTGGCCGGCTTCTTTGCGACGAGATCGGAGCGCTCCTTGAGCAGCGGCTCGACTTCTTTCTT
Organism: Burkholderiales bacterium; assembly: GCA_035259205.1. Taxonomy (GTDB): domain Bacteria; phylum Pseudomonadota; class Gammaproteobacteria; order Burkholderiales; family SG8-41; genus SG8-41. Next base: position 554 of record DATFWO010000213.1, read on the forward strand.
GCTTACGGCGTAGGTCCATTTCGAGAGCGCCTGCTCGCGCGCGACGCGCTCCTCCAGCCGCTTCCGGCTCTCGGCGAACTCCTTGTCGCGGCGCTCTTTCAGATCCGCCTTCTCGTTCTTTTCCGGCGTGCGCGCCTTCGGCGGTTCGCCGGCAACGGATACGTTCACGAGATACTCTTCGCCCGTCTTCTGCGCGACGATTTTCAGGGTATAGGTCAGGTTGTCGAAGGTCTCCGCCACCACCGCGACAGGTTTTGCCCCCTCCTCCGGTTTCGGATTCATTGCGACGTCGTTGAAGGACATGGAGCCCAGCGCATTGACCGCGGCAACGGCAGCGCCGGCAGCGAGATCACCGCCTCCAGTCGCGAACTTCCACTGCCCCCATTCCTCCGTGCGGGTAATTTTCCAGCCCGGCGCGAAGCCTTCGGGGCCGACCGTCAGGGTACGGATGCGCTCCACCTTGAAGAAGTCCCTGTTCAGCCACTTGCCGGGATTCGCATCCGCGCCGCTCAACGGATCGGATACGACGACGACGGTGTCCTTGGCATTCGCGGGCAGCACGTAGCGCCCGGCGGGGACGCCATCGACCGCGTTCGGGAGCGGATTCAGCGGGTCTTTCTTCTTAACCACCTTGCCGAGCACCACGCGCGCGAGCGGCTTGTCCTGGGGGTCCTTGAACTCGACCAGGGTGCCTACCCCTTCTCCCTTGCCGGGCTCGTTGAGCTCTATACGTCCCAGCAGCGACGGTCCGACCTGCTCGGACTGCGTCACCTTGAGCTCGGCGAGCTTCACCATGAGATCGCTGATCTGCTGAAAGCTCGCGGGGTAGTCGCCGCGATCCCGCACCACCCAGCCGTTGTCCTTGCGCACGAGCGTCACCTGGGACTTGCCATCCTGCAGCCTCATCTGGGCTACGTCGGCGAGCTTGAACTGAGGGAGCAGTCTGGCGCCGATCTTCGCGCCGCTCGCGCGATAGTCCGCGATGTCCTGTCGGAAGAGCGCGATGCCGGCCCCTCCGAGCACGATGAGCGCGAGAACGAGGAACAGGAACTGCTTGCGATTCATGCCATCGACTCCATCGCGGTGCGCGGCCGCATCACGCGGCCTTCGCCGCCTGCCTGCGCATGCGGCCGATCGCGAGCACGAGCCCGGCGAGCGCGACGAGCAGCGGAACGAGGCCGATATTGAAAACCTTCGTCCAGAATTCCAGCTTGTCGCTGTCGACCCTCAGGTTCTTGCGCAGCTCCTTCAGGTCGCGGCGCGTTTCGGTCGCCTTCTTGCGGAAGTTCTCGAGCTCGGCCTGCTGCTCCGCGGTCAGCACCGTGCTTTGAGCGCCGCCCTTCGACTTCTGCAGTGCCTGCAGCTTTTCCTGCGTCTGGTTGAGGCTGTCCTCGAGCTCCTTGATCTTGCCGAGATAGCTCTGCTGCGCGCGGTCCTGCATCTCCTGGACTACGGCGAGCGGCCTGCTGAACGAGGCGCGGCTGCGCAGGCTCATGAGCGCGTTGTCCCCGGCAAACTGCTCCACCAGCCCCTGCGCGAAGGCGAGATTGCCGTTGCGCGGAACGATCACGCGCTGGCCGAATATGTCCTGGACCTCGACCGCGGCGCCGTCGGCGAGCATGTCCGCGTCGGCGACGAGCACGATCGAGTTGTCGGCGGCCGATACCTTCAGTTGGGCAGCGGCCCTCGGGTCCGGTTTTTTCTCCTCGTCCTTCTTGTCCCTGGAAGGAGGAACCGGAGATTGCGGCGGCCCTTCGGGAAAAGCCGTCCTGAACTTTCCGCTGAGACGGATCGCGAGCGGCATTTCCTCCCCGGAGGGCTGGAAGCCGCGCGTCGAAGGTTCTCCCGACAAGGTGGCGATGATGAGGTCCACCGGCATCGAGTTCTTCGAAGTGTGCGCGAGCGGGGTCATGGTGAGACCCTCCGCCGGCTTGCCCTTGAAGGCGCCGCCGAACGGTATGAGCAACGTGCCGACCTGGCTCGTTACCACGTCGTCCATGTTGAGCCCCTGGGTGTTGAGCGAGATCAGGGTGGGCAGCAGCCGCGGGCCCGCGCCGCTGGCGAACGTCAGGTCGGCGATCACCTTGCCCATGTCGACGTCCACGCCCCACGCCTTGAACAGGTGATAGAAGGTGGACTGCGCCGCCTGGTTGCCGCCGAACGGATTCTGCATGTCGCGCTGCTGGTCGAAGTACGCATAGGGATCGACGAAAGCGATCAGCTTGCCGCCGCGCAGCACGAACTGGTCGATCGCATACTCGGAATCTTCGGGAATGTCGCGGGGATGTATGACCAGCAGGACCTTGATGTCGTCGGGAATGCTCTTGGCGCTCAGCTCTATCTTCTTCACGTCGAACACGCGCTTGAGCTCCTGCACCAGCACCCATGGCTCGGTGGGTTGCTGCTTGAGGATCGGCGACAGCGGCTGGCCGGTCACCGGCAGCGCACTCATCACCCCGATTACGGCCTTCTTCGCAGCGGACACCTTCGCGATCGCCCGGGTGATGTCGTACTCGAGCAGACGCTCGCGATCCGGCGTGAGGACGGGAATCGCGTCTTTCTGATCCAGAAACGAAACGGCGAGCCCGAGGTAGAACTTTTCGCCGGTATTCGTGAGCTGGCCCTCGACGCCGTCGAGCGCGGCGGAATCTTCCGCGTCCGAATCCGGCTCAGGATTGAATTTCTCGATCAGGACCTTGCCGCCCGAAGCCGACTTGAACTCCGCGAGCAGGTCTTCCACGCGGCCCGCGAACGTCTTCAACGCCACGGGCACCGCGCTGCTGCCCTGCGAGTAATACAGCCGGATCCTCACCGGGGCTTCCAGCTTGGACAGAATCGCCTTCGTGCCGGGAGACAGCGTGTAGACGTGTCCTTGCGTGAGATCAACCCGCAGGTTGATCAGGTTGGCGAGAAAATTGAACGCGATCAACACCGCGACCAGGGCGATCACGCCGCCGGTCGAGTAAAGCAGGGTTTCGAGGTGCTTCTTCTGCATGCCAGGCAGCTCCTTACCCCGCCCTCTGGTTGCGGATGATGACGCCGGTCGTGAACAGCGCAAAACCGATCACCGAGGCGAAGAATATGACGTCGCGCAGATCGAGCACGCCGCGCTGAAAGCTCTCGAAGTGCGTCATCACCGAGAACCCTGCGATCACGCTGACCACCGTGGGGTTGGCCCAGCGTGTCAGGAGATCCGTGACCGGCGTGTAGCCGGCGAGTATCAGGAACAGACAGATCATGACCGAGACGATGAAGCTGATTACCTGGTTGCGGGTCATCGCCGAAGTCATGCAGCTCATCGCGAGGTAGGAACCGGCGAGAAGCAGGCTGCCGACGTAGCCCGCGACGATGACGCCGTTGTCGGGATCGCCGAGATAATTCACGGTCACCACAACGGGGAAGGTCAATGCGAGCGCCATGGCGAGAAACAGCCACGAAGCCAGGAACTTGGCGATGATGGCCTGCCAGGTCGTGATCGGCATGGTGAGCAGCAGCTCCATCGTCCCGAGTCGCCGCTCCTCCGACCACAGCCGCATGCCGACCGCCGGCACCAGAAACAGATAGAGCCACGGGTGCCAGGTGAAGAACGATACGAGCGACGCCTCGCCGCGCTCGAAGAAGTTGCCCACGGTGAAGGTGAAAAAGCCCGCGAGCAGCAGGAATATGACGAGGAACACGTAGGCGATGGGAGAGGAGAAATAGCTCCCCAGCTCGCGCTTGATGATCGCTTTGATGTTGGCCCAGGCGTTCATGGCCGGCGCTCCGGCGAAAACCACACAGCAGATAAATGCAGACCAACGCGGATACCGTTCGTGTCCGGCACTGCTTTCGTCCTCGATCTACCTGTGTTCATCTGCGTATATCTGCGGCTTCGATTGAAGTTAGCCTGGTTCTACGCCGTCTTCACCGTGTCGGGCAGGGTGATCGAGCGGAACACGTCGTCGAGACGGCCTTCGGGCGAGCGCGCTTTGAGCTCCTGCGGAGTGCCGTTGGCGACGATCCTGCCCCGGTCGATGATGATCACGCGCGAGCACACCGCTTCGACCTCCTCCAGGATGTGGGTCGAAAATATGATCGCTTTCTTCTCGCCCATGCGCTTGATGAGATTGCGAGCTTCGTATTTCTGGTTCGGATCGAGCCCGTCGGTCGGCTCGTCCATGATCAGGATGTCGGGATCGTGCACCAGGGCCTGAGCCAGCCCGGTGCGGTGCTTGTAGCCCTTGGACAGCGTGTCGATGCTCTGGTCGAATACGCTTTCCAGAAAGCAGAGCTCGACGGCGCGGCTCACCGCCTGCTTTCTCGCCTCGCCCACGAGCCCGCGCAGCTCCGCCGCGAAATTCAAGAAACCCCGGACCGTCATGTCGGCGTAGCCAGGTGCGTTTTCGGGCAGGTAGCCGAACAAACGCTTGGCCGGTAGCGGATCTTCGAGTATATCGTGCCCGCCGATCGTGATCTTTCCCGAGGTCGGCGGAATGAAGCCTGTCACCATGCGCATGGTGGTGGATTTCCCGGCGCCGTTCGGCCCGAGAAAGCCCAGCACCTCGCCGCGCTCTACCGTGAACGAGACGTCGTTTACTGCAAGCTTGGGCCCGAACGCCTTGGTAAGGCCTTCGACTTTGATCATGCATCCCTCCAGTAGCGGCATGCGCCGAGCGCGCCACCGCGACCTTTTTCTGCGCCGCCGGGCATGTCTGCATTTACGGCCTGCAGCACCCGCACGGACGCTCGCCAATTTGACCGGAATATTTCAGAAGGTTCCCGCACTCCCCTCGTCGGCGCTCGTTTTTGTCGCTTTTCCGTGCAGGCACATAACCACGAGCCGCCGTTCGAATCGCTCGTCACCGCGGCCAAGCTGGTGCCGGCAGTCCGAGTCGAACAGACGACCTACCGCTTACAAGGCGGTTGCTCTACCGCTGAGCTATGCCGGCACGCCGGGGGGCATTATATGAGGGATGGGGGATGAGGGTCGAGAGAGGAGTGAGCCGGAGGTCGGGAGCGCGAAAGATATAATGGCCGCCCGAACACTGGAGGGCGCATGTCGGGGGAACGTCAATCTGTCGGAATCATTGGCACCGGCCTCATGGGAAGCGCCTGCTCCAGGCGTCTGGTGGAGGCAGGTTTCGATGTGGTGGGTTACGACGTCGATACGGCAAAACTGGCGCGCTTCGAGCAGAGCGACGGCCGGGCAGCCCGCTCGATCGAAGATGTCGCCCGTGCCTGCCGCAAGGTGGTGCTCGCGGTCTTCAATACCGACCAGGTCGAAGAGGTCATCGAAGGCCGGCACGGTCTGCTGTCCGCGCTGCCCCCAGCGGCTCCTCCGCTCATTGCAATATGTGTCAGCACTTGCGATCCCGATCGCATCGCCGCGCTCGCGGCGCGCTTACCCGCGGACCGCGTGCTCTTCGTCGAGTCGCCCGTTTCCGGCACCAGCGCGCAGACCGCAAGTGGAGATGCGCTGGGGCTGATCGGCGGAGAACCCGCCGCC
>DATFWO010000214.1:0-3216 GCA_035259205.1 Burkholderiales bacterium
GTACGCCTTGGCTCCGGCAACTGCCAGTGCGCCCGCCGGCTCAAGCACCGCGCGGGTGTCCTCGAACACGTCCTTGATGGCGGCGCAGATCGCGTCGGTGTCGACGCGAACGACCTCGTCGAGAAGATGCCGGCACAGCCGGAAGGTCTCTGCCCCCACTTGCTTGACCGCCACCCCGTCCGCGAACAATCCGACCTGATCGAGCTTCACGCGGCGGCGGGCCTTGAGCGAGCGGTACATCGCGTCCGCGTCTTCGGGCTCCACGCCGATCACCCGGATGTCGGGCCGTAGCCGTTTGACATAGGCGGCAATACCGGAAATCAAGCCGCCACCGCCGATCGCCACGAAGATGGCGTATATGGGGCGCGGGTGCTGGCTCAGTATCTCCATCGCTATGGTCCCTTGCCCCGCGATCACGTCCGGATCGTCGTAGGGATGCACGAACATGAGCCGTTGTCTGCGCGCGAGCACCTTTGCATGCTCGTACGCTTCGTCGTAGGTATCTCCCAGCAGCACTACTCTTGCCCCGCGCGCCTTTACCGCCTCGATCTTGATCCGGGGCGTCGTAATCGGCATCACGATCGTCGCGCTGCACTTCAGTTTTTGCGCAGCAAGCGCCACGCCCTGGGCGTGATTGCCCGCGGACGCGGCGATTACCCCGCGTCTGAGCGCCGCGGCCGGCAGCTGAGCCATCTTGTTGTAAGCGCCGCGCAATTTGAACGAGAACACCGGTTGCAGGTCTTCGCGTTTGACCCATAGACGATTCTCCAGCCGGGCGGAAAGGTGCGGCGCAAGTTCCAGCGGAGACTTGATCGCCACGTCGTAGACCCGCGCCGCGAGGATGCGCTCCAGGTAGTCGTTCTTCTTCATGACGAAAGCGTAGCAGGAATGAGCAGCGCCGGTAAGCGGCGAGCGGGACACGGATGCGGATGAAAGCGCATCGCCCGCCACCGTTTACCGCTCATCGCTTACGGCTTACTATGCCCCGTATGACTCAAGACGACATGAAACGTGCGGCTGCCGCGGCTGCGATTGCGCACGTGCCTGAAGGCTGCGTCGTGGGGGTGGGCAGCGGCTCGACCGCGAACTACTTCATTGCCGAGCTTGGCAGGATAAGCCGGCGCCTGAGCGCCGCCGTGGCGAGCTCGGAGACGACGGCGCAGAAATTGCAAAAGGCCGGCATCAAGGTTCTGGATCTCAACACCGTGGACGAGCTGGCGGTCTACGTGGACGGGGCCGACGAAATAACCCGCCGGCTCGCGATGATCAAGGGCGGCGGCGGCGCGCTCACGCGGGAGAAGATCGTGGCGGCCGTCGCGCGCAGGTTCGTCTGCATCGCAGATCAATCAAAGCTCGTCGACACCCTCGGCCGGTTTCCGCTCCCGGTCGAAGTAGTTCCGATGGCGCGATCGCTGGTTGCACGCGAGCTCGTGAAGCTAGGCGGCACGCCGGTATGGCGCCAGGGGTTCGTGACCGACAACGGCAACGCCATTCTCGACGTGCACAACCTTTCCATCGTCGCGCCGGTCGAACTGGAAAGCGCCGTGAACCAGATTCCCGGGGTCGTAACCAACGGGCTTTTCGCGCAGCGGGGAGCGGATCTGCTGCTGCTCGGCACCGAGCGTGGCGTCGAGGCCGTAGAGCGCCCGCGGTAAAGGGGAACTTGACTGACAGTCGCGAGCGACGCTGCACTGAAGACGCAAAAACGTCATAATTGGCTGATAGCATTCCAAAGTTTTGCGCAACCAGGAGGCAGGTGTATGTCAAACACCGAGCATACGTTGAAGCAATTCGATGCCGAGCTCGAAGCGATACGGGCACGCGTGCTGCAGATGGGCGGTCTGGTCGAAGAGCAGACGGTCCGTGCCATGGATGCGCTTACGGGAGGCAACACGCAGCTCGCGGCGCGCGTCGTAGAGGACGATCACCGCGTCAACGCCCTGGAAGTGGCGATCGATGAAGACTGCAGCACCATCATCGCACGGCGCCAGCCCGCCGCCGGCGACCTGAGAATGATCATGATGGTGGTAAAGACCATAACCGATCTCGAGCGCATCGGCGACGAGGCGGCGAAGATCGCACGGATGGCACAGCTCATCTACGAGGGGGACCGGCCGTACATACCCCGTACCGGCGAGATTCGCCGGGTTGCTGACATCGCGCTCGGCATGCTCAGAAGCGCGCTCGATGCCTTTGCGCGGCTCGACCTTGCCGTCGCGGCGAAAGTAGTGCGCCAGGACGAGCACGTGGACGACGCCTTTCGCGGCATCCTGCGGCAGCTGATCACGTTCATGATGGAAGACCCGCGTACGATATCGCACGCGATCGAGATCCTGTTCGTCGCCAAGGCGATCGAACGCATCGGCGATCACGCCAAGAACATGTCGGAGTACGTCGTGTACATGGTCAAGGGCAAGGATGTGCGCCACATTGGTGTCGAAGGCTTCGAGCGCGAGGCGCTTACCCAGCACTGAATTTTCAAGATTCCCGTAGCGGCGCGACGCGAGCTTCGCTTATACTCCGGGTAAGCGGACAACAACCAGGACACGAGGACATCACGCAGCTGATCAGACTCAACGCCGCATCCCACGCCGGGCGCGCACGGACCGCGTCGCGGCCATCAGTCCATTGACAGCCGATGCCTGAGTACTCCACGCTCGCCGCTGTCGATCTCGGTTCGAACAGCTTCCATTGCCAGGTCGTGCGCGTCGTCGGCGATCAGATCTACCCGCTCGACTCTCTGCGCGAGCCGGTGCGGCTCGGCGCGGGACTCACCAAGGAAAAACGGCTGGACGAGGCCGCCCAGGAGCGGGCCCTCGCGTGCCTGAAGCGCTTCGGCGAGCGGCTGCGGGACTTCGACCGCCGTGCGGTGCGGGCCGTCGGTACGAACACGTTGCGAGTTGCCAAGAACGCCACCTCGTTCCTGAAGAAAGCCGAGGCTGCGCTCGGGTTTCCAATCGAGATCGTGGCGGGGCGCGAAGAAGCGCGCCTCATTTATCTCGGGGTTTCCCACGAGCTCCCCGCATCGAAGGACAAGCGGCTGGTCGTGGATATCGGCGGCGGGTCCACCGAGTTCATCATCGGGGCGGGTCACAAATCGTTGAAGCTCGAGAGCCTGTTCATGGGCTGCGTCTCCTACAGCCTGCGCTTCTTTCCGGACGGCAAGGTGAGCAAGAGCGCAATGAAACAGGCGGAGCTCGCAGCGCGCATCGAACT
>DATFWO010000215.1:0-5448 GCA_035259205.1 Burkholderiales bacterium
GCCCCGGGGCTTCTCAGACGCCCACCGGCGTACGCAGGATTAGGTGCTCCGGCGCAACGACGCCGGCACGGATAGAAGGTCGTCCCGGGCAGGTCCCGGACGCTTCGATGAAGCCCACTCGGTCAGACGACACGACGAGGCGTCACCGATGTAGAATCGATCGCGTCAATGACGGGAGTTGACAGTAGGCCCTACATGGAAGGCAGCGTCAGAGTCCGATTCGATGTATTCGTTCATCGTCCTAGCTAGCATCATTGGGTTCCTCGCCTACCTGGCGTGGCAGCGTCGGTCGCCCAGACCCTTCCCGCCGTGGATGACCCCGGTGCTTCACTCGCCACTCCGGAGACGGAACTTCTCGCCAGAGGTTGCAGCGGGGCGCCACGGCGTCGCTTCCGGCATGACCGTGCTCGAGGTCGGCCCCGGAGACGGATACCTTACGGTCGCGGCAGCCGACCGGACTTCCCCCGGCGGTCGGCTCATCTGTCTCGACCTGCAGCTCGCCATGCTCCGCAAGCTCCGCAAGGCACTCGGTGTACGCACGCCTCCATTGGTCTGCGCCAGCGGGTCGCAGCTGCCCTTCCGTGCCAATGCCTTCGACTTGGTTTTCCTCTCCCAGGTGCTCGGCGAGATTCCCGATCGTACCGGGGCACTCTCCGAATATGCCCGGGTCTTGCGGCCGAGTGGCACGTTGGCCATCACCGAAGGCTTGCCCGATCCGGATTTCATTCGCTGCGCGCGCCTGGTTCGCATGGCCCGCGGCGCTGGCTTCCGTCCCGCCGAGCGCTTCGGCCGCACCTTTTACTACACGCAGCGCTTCTATCTCGGCGGGGGCGCTGCCTAACAAGGCATATCTGGCCTCCTCCGTCAATCGGATTCTTCGCGCTGATCCTTCTTTTGGATCTCCTTTCGGCGATAGGCGGCGAGGTTCGACTGCAGTCGTATTTCCGGCCTCTTTGCGTAGAGCGCTCGGGCTCCGGGCCATGATGGAAAGCCGCGACAGTGGCGACAGCTAGGCGCGCGACGGCCGACGAAATCTGGGACCTATCGCGGTAGCAGTGTCCTACCAGTGGCCGTGCCTGTGGTAGCCATGGTGGTAGTGCGAATACGGGTAGGGCCCGCCGTAGTAATACGCTCGCCCGTAGTAGTGAGGCCGGTAAACCGGCGGTCCGTAGTAGCCGTAGTAGACGGGAGGCGGCCCGTAGTACACCGGATGCGGCGCGTAATACCCCGGATACGCCCTGTAGTAGACAGGCGGTGGGTAGTAGACGGGAGGCGGCGCGTACACCGGAACGGGCACCGGAATCGGCGGAAACGGGAACGGGAAACCGAAAAAGAAACTCACGCCGCCATCGTGGCGATCCGCGCGCGCGGGCTCCGCCGAGATCAGCGCGGCGCCGAGCACAGCGACAATCGCAGCCATCGTCGTGAGACGCGAGTTCGTCTTCCGGCCCATCTTGCCTCCCCGTGGGAATCCCATTCTCCCGCTTATGGATGAGACGCGGGTTCCGCGGCCGTTGTTCGATTACGGAAGACTTTGATTCCAAACACTTATTGAGCCAGGCTGCGTATCCCTTTAGCTTTCGCTCTACTTTTGCTATACTTTACGGGAGACGGAGGCTGTCTGGGGAGAACCTCCATTGGGCGGGCCAGGATCGACGCGCTGGAGTGGCCACCGCAAACGGCCCTTGGTCGAAGAGGCGCTAGCCATCGCCCTGCCCCAGCTGATTCGAGGCGGACTGCTCGATCACCCAGGGAGCTCGATCACCGTCACCTGGAGCCGAGCCGGCGAGCCGATCGCGACCGGCCTGCTTGGGCTCGCGAGCGACGATCCCGAGAACCGAGTCCTACGCGTGCTGGTGCTGTTCCATAGCGGAAATCCGCGCGCTGCTCCGGGCCTGCAACCGGGGCCCGACCGGCGCCCGGAACCGCGCCCTGATCGTGCTGCTGCGGCGCGGCGGGCTCCGCACTGCGGAGGCCCTCGCGCTCCGCGCCGCCGGCCTGGACCCGCGCGCCGGCACCGTGCTCGTGCGCCGCGGCAAGGGCGGGAAGCGCCGGACAGTCGGCCTCGATCCCGAGGGGTTCGCCGTGATCGAAGCATGGCTCGCCCTGCGCGCCCAGCTCCCGCGCGTGCGCGGATCCGCGTCCCTCCTCTGCACCCTGGACGGCGCGCCGCTCGACCCGGGCTACTGCCGAGCCCTGATCAAGCGGCTCGCCAAGCGCGCAGGCGTCACCGGCCGCGCCCACCTCCACGGGCTCCGCCACGCGCACGCTGTCGAGATGCTGCGCGAGGGCGCGCCGCTGCCCGCCCTACAGGCCCAGCTCGGGCACCGCTCGCTAAGCGTGACCGGCCGCTACCTCGCGCATGTAAGCCCGGCCGACCTCGCCCGCCTAGCGCGAGCTCGGGCTTCCTGGGCCCGCGCGGACGAGGCGGCCTAGCCGGACACCCTGCCGGCGCGCGCGCGCGGATCCCCGCCCAAGCGATCAACACCATCGATCTCGGCGCGTCCGCGCGCGCCGATTCTGGTGCGCACCGCGGAACCTCTTCGACACCCGTGGTGCGTCACCCCGTGGTCAAAATTGCTTTTCTCTTTGTCAATTGTTTCGATCTCGTGGTTTGCGAGCACGATTTTGTGCTCTTTTGTTGCGCGCACAATCTGCAGCCTAACCCGTAGCCTCCGCCCGACGATCCATTAGGGGGTGACCTCCCTCCTCAGCGACGCCCGCTAGGCCATCTGGGCCCCCCGCGCTCGAGCCGGCTAGCGGCGGCGGTGCGGATGGCGTTGCGTGTCGCGAAACACATCGAGCGCGCGAAAACCCGCAGCCCCGCTCGACAATCCATTAGGGGATGCCCCCTGGGAGGGCCGCAACGCATCTACACCAACCGAACCCGCACGACTGCTAGGCGCGCGCCTGGGGAACGAGCCCGACTGGGTCTCGAGCTGAGCTGGTGAGGATGGCGTTGCGTGTCGCGACACCCACCGAGCGCGCAGCGGATGACCACGGTGCCCTACGTCGCGGTCTCCGTCGATGGGATGGGTACCCCTGCGGAGATCTACATGCACCCGGCCGTGGCGCCGGGCCTCGCACGCATCGCGGACGTCGTCCAAGAACACGACTCTCGAACCAGAACACGGAAACCGGATGCCGAGAATCTTCAGTGGTTGGAGAGGGAGCGCGGAGCCGAGGATGGAGGAGCCGCATGAATCAGACCCTTGGCCAGCAGGCTACCGCCGAGGCCGCAGAAGTAGAGGTAGCCCCGGTAGTCGCCGAAGCGCTCGACGACGCGATCGAGTGACGCTCGGGGTTCGAAGTGCATCAGCGCGCGGAGCCGGCGCGCGGCGCCGACGTCGCCGGGCGGGAATACGTCGAGGCGCCCGAGGCCACGCAGCAGCACCAGTCCCGCGCTCCAGGGACCGATGCCCGGCAGCTCGATCAGGGTCCGGAGCGCATCGTCGGTACTCATGCCCGAGATCTTCTCTTCGCTGAGCTCGCCCGACTCGATCGCTCGGGCGAGGTAGCGCAAGGACTCGGCCTTTCGAGCGCTCAGACCGCACTCTCGCAGCGCCGCGAGGCGAGACTCAGCGATGGCTTGGGCCGTAGGAAAAGCGTGGAAACGGCGGCCGCCGTCCTCGAGATGCTTGCCGAAGCGTTCGACCAGGCGTTCCACGATGGCCAGGCCGGCGTCGAGACTCAGCTGCTGGAAGGGAACCACGTTTGCGAACGTCTCGAACCAATCAGCGAACCGCGGCGGTCGCATGCCACGCAGCGCGCGAGCAGTGCAGCGAAGCGCCCGCTCGCCCTCCGCTAGACGTTGCAGGGGCTCCGGGTCCAATTCCAAACCGAGCACCGTGCGGACTGTTTGCTCGAACCTCGAGCGCGCCCGGGCGGTCGGGTTACCGCTCCGGATGGAGAGTCGAAGGTCCGGGTCATCGATCGTCCCGCGGTTCTCCACCTCGACCAGCGCGAGACCGTCCGCGCTCGACAGCACCCGCAAATAGCGGCCCTGCTCCCAGACCTCGACGCGGTTCGCTGGTCGGCGCTGCAGCACGCGCACGGTCGCCTCGAAGTGGAACGGCGCTCGAGTCGAGAGCTTCCCGCTGGTCATCTCCCCCCCTGGGTACGTGATCCGTCCACTCTTTACCTCGGCGAAGGGCGTCAGGTGGTGTGGAGTCGAGCGCAGGGAGCTGATGATGTGCTCGACGTGCGCTCCGCGGGCCGTGAGAGCGTCGGCGACGAGCGACCGGTGACAACGCCAGGGCACGGCTTCCGCGCATATGAGTGCGACGCTGCCCTGCGCCGTCAGCGCGCGAAGCTCCTCGAGCCCGCTCTCGAAGTCCTCGGTCAGCATGTAGTCGGCGAACCCTCGAAAGCTGGCGTTGCGCCATCCAGTATTGATCGAGTCCTTACGTGCCCGGCGTAGGCCTCCGAGTCTCGCGAGATGCACATAGCGAAATGCTCGCGCGCTAAGGGCAGTGCGAAGCACATCGGCGTTGAACTGAGGGTTGTGTCGCGATCGTGGAATCGTCCGGATGTCCGCCAACACGGAGATGTCGAACATCCGTAACAACGCGACCAGCTCGTCGAGCGTTCGAGTGGAGTGGCCGACTGTGTAGATGCGGGCGCCTCTCAAGTTCTTGATGCGTCTCATCCTTGAGCGCCGGGAGGATCGTCGGAGCTCGTGAGCAGCTGCTCGAGCACGTAGGGGAGGATTCCGCCGGCCGAGAAATACGCGGCCTCGATCGGCGTGTCGATCCGGAGCACGACCGGCACCGAATCGCGGCGGCCGTCCCGGCACTCGATCTGCAGGGCAGCCGACTGGCGCGGGCGCAGCGTCCCGCCCAGCGTCAGCTCGAATCGTTCCGTGCCGTCGAGCCCCAGCTTCTGCGCGCTCACCCCTTCCGGGAATTGGCACGGCAGCACGCCCATGCCGATCAGGTTCGATCGGTGAATTCGCTCGAAACCAGACGCAATCACCGCGCGCACGCCGAGCAGCCGCGTCCCCTTGGCGGCCCAGTCGCGCGAGCTTCCCGCTCCGTAGTCTCGTCCGGCGATCACGACGAGAGACACTCCCTCGGCGCAGTAGCGCTCGGCCGCGTCGTAGATGGTCATCAGCTCACCCTCCGGCTGATGACGAGTGACGCCCCCCTCGACGTCCGGTTTGATCAAGTTTCGGATGCGGAGGTGGCCTGGATCAACCAACCCACCGACCAGCCACAACCAACCCTGTAGGCACAACCTGTCTCTCATTTGACTTGACAGCTACCACATAGGTCCAAAATCTAGACCACATGAAAGCACAGTGGTATTACCGAACCGACGGCCCGTTCACGTGGGGCTTGGGCGTGGAAACCTAATCTTCCGCGATACGGGCAGTTTCACCACGTGTCGGTGATCTCGCCGAGAGCTGCCGTGGCGCACACGTGTCAGGCGGGCTGTCGCACCGCCGTC
>DATFWO010000216.1:0-18550 GCA_035259205.1 Burkholderiales bacterium
CGGCGTGCATCAACGGGACCGCTTCCAACCGCCTCGATTTCGACGACACGCATCTGCGCACCGTGATTCATCCGACGGTGCCGGTCGCCGCCGCGCTCCTCGCGCTCGCCGAGCATAGGCCGCTGACCGGCGCGGAGTTCCTGCACGCCTTCGTGCTGGGAATAGATGCCGAATGCCGCGTCGGCAACGCGATATCCCCCGGGCACTACGAGCACGGCTGGCACATCACGGCGACGTGCGGCGTGCTAGGCGCGGCGGTGGCCTGCGGCAGGGCGTTGAAGATCGACGCGCAACGCATGGGATGGGCGCTCGGCATCGCGGCCACCCAGGCGTCGGGGCTGATGGCGACGCTCGGGACGATGTGCAAGAGCTACAACATGGGCCACGCCGCGCGCAGCGGACTCGCTTCGGCGCTGCTTGCCGCCAACGGATACACGAGTTCGGAGCGCGGGCTCGAGGCGGCGCGCGGCTTCCTCAACGTACTGGCCGCCCGTTCCGAGCCCCGGGAAATCACTCGCGAGCTGGGTTTACGCTGGGAGCTCATGCAGAACGCCTACAAGCCCTATCCCTGCGGCATCGTGATCCACCCGGTGATCGACGGGTGTCTCGACTTGCGCGCGGCGCACCGCATCGATCCGGTCGCGGTGGCGAAAGTGGAGATCGCGATTCCTCCGTTGGCGGAGCAGCTGTGCGGCAGAAAGGCGCCGCGCGACAGCCTCGAAGGAAAGCTGAGCTTGTACCACTCGGCCGCGGTCGCTCTGCTCGATGGCGAAGCCGGAGTCGTGCAGTACACCGATGCGCGGGTCACGGATCCGCGTGTCATCGCAATCCGCGACCGGGTTGTGGTCAGCACCGACCCGGCACTCGGCAACGATCAGGCGAGAGTGCGCATCTCGCTCGCGAGCGGCGTAGCGCACGAGACCTTCGTAGAGCGCGCCCGTGGTTCGCTCGGGCGGCCGTTGACCGACGCCGAGCTCGAGGCGAAATTCCGCAGCCTCGCGTCCGCCGAGCTCGCAACACGCGAGATCGACACCCTGGTCGAGCAGTGCTGGTCGCTTGAGCGCCAGCCCGATGCCGCTGTGCTTGCGCGCGGGAGCGTTGCGGCCGGGGCGCGTGCCGCCGAATCGCGATGCAACAGCAGATAAAGCGCGGATGTACGCAAACAAGATCGGGATCCATGAGGAGAGCGAATCGTGACACTCGACCACCGTCGTTTCATGGACCGGGCGATGGAGCTCGCGACCGTCGACCGCGACGGTAAGGTGGTGGGCGAGGGGCGCAACCTCGTCCATACCGGGTGCGACCCCACTGCTCACGGCGAGATCGTGGCGATCCGCAACACGGCTCTGAGCCTTCGTACGGTGGACCTTGCGGGGTGCACCCTCTACACGTCGATGGAGCCCTGCCCGATGTGCTGCTGGGCGATCATAGACTCGAAGATCTCCCGCCTCGTCTTGGGTTGCCGCCACGCTGCGTTGCAGCGCAAAGACATCGGGAGCTACTCGGTCGAGGCGCTGGTCGCCATGACCGGCCGGCCGCTGGAGATCGTCACGGGAATCAGGGCGCGGGAATGCGAAGCGCTGCGGCGCAGCTGGAAGGGGTGGCGCGCGTTTCAGGGCGAAAAGGAATAAAAGCCGCAATGCTCGATGGTTGAGCGGGTCTCCGCGCCTTCGGTCAACATTTAGAATTCAGAATTGAACATTGTCGCATTCAGTCGGCCCGCAGGCCGCGCTCTTTCACGAGCTTTGTCCACTTGCGGGATTCCGCCTGGACGAACGCAGTGAACTCGTCGACCGTCCCGCCTGCCGCGGCGAGACCCGATTCGAGCAGGCGCTGCCGGACCTCGGGAACCTCCAGCGCTCCGCGGATCTCGGCGTTCAGCCGCGTCACGATCTCGCGCGGGGTTCCCGCCGGAGCGAAGGTCGAAAACCAGAACGCCGATTCGTAGCCCGGAATCCCGGCTTCCGCGATCGTCGGCACTTCCGCCAGCGGCTCGAAACGCCTGCGGCTCGTCACGCCGAGCGGCCGCAGCCTCCCCGCTTTGATCGGGCCCACGGCGACCGCCACCGTCGCAAACATCGTCTCGACCTGGCCGGCGACGACATCGATGATCGCCGGCGCGCCGCCCTTGTACGGGACGTGGATGAGTTGTATGCCCGTCATGCTTTTGAAGAGCTCCGCCGCTACGTGGTCGGAGCCGCCGGCGCCGCTCGAGGCGAAGTTGAGCTGGTTGGGGCGCGCTTTCGCCAGCGCGATCAGCTCATTTACCGAGCGCGCGGGTAGCGCGGGATGTACCACCAGCACGTTGATGGAATCCACTGCGTGCGCGATCGGCATGAGGTCCTTCATCGGATCGAACGTCAGCTTGCCGTAGATGTGAGGATTGATGGCGACGATGCCGGTCGTCGCCTGGAGCAACGTGTAGCCATCCGCCGGCGCTTTCGCGGCGAGCTCCGCGCCGATGCTGCCGTTGGCGCCGCCACGATTTTCGAGCACGAATTGCTGATTCAAACGGGGCCCGATCCGGGCGGCGAGCGTCCGGGCCGTGAGATCGACCCCGCCGCCGGCGGGAAAAGGAACGATCCAGCGGATGGGCTTGCTGGGCCATGCCTGGGGCCACGCCGCTGCAGGCGCGAGGGCGGCCGCGGTCGCGGCAATGCAGAATCCGGCGAGTCGAAGACGATTCATCGAGACAGCTTTCCGGGGCAGTCACTGCTCTGCAGTCTAGCGCAACCGGCCCACACGCGAATTACCAACACGCGCCCCGTCGGCGGAGGTACACTCGGATCTATGCTCGAATCGTTTCAAGCGCGGCTCGCGACGCCCTTCGCGGTCCTCGGCATCTGCACCGCCGGCGGGCGCGTGACCGATATCCAGTATCTGCCCAAGGGCGCCGCGACGCTCGCGCCCATGGATCGCCTGTCGGAGCGCGTGTGCCGCCAGGTCGAACGCTATCTGGACGATCCCGAGTTCCGCTTCGATCTGCCTTTCGAGTATTGCGGTACCGATTTTCAATGCAAGGTGTGGCGCGCGATCTCGGGCATACCGAGCGGGCGCACGCTAACCTACATGGGTATCGCGCGGCAGTTGAGGACGGCGCCGCGTCCGGTCGGCGGCGCGTGCGGGGCGAATCGCATCCCGCTTGTCATCCCCTGCCACCGCGTGCTGGGCTCGAACGGCATTGGCGGCTTCATGAACGCGCGTCGCGGCTACCCGCTGGAGGTGAAGCGGTGGCTGCTCGGCCACGAGGGCGTTGCGGCTGGTCTGGAGGGCAGCGGATGAAGTCGGTCTTCGCTTTGCCATGCATGGCAGCGTGGCTTGCGCTGGCGCAAGCCGCGGCGGGCCAAGTCTATCCCGATCGGCCCGTGCGCATCGTCGTGCCATTCCCGCCCGGCGGCTCGACCGATTTCTCCGCGCGCATTCTCGCCACGCATCTGCCGCGCGCCCTGGGGCAGACCATTGTCGTCGACAACCGCGGCGGCGCCGGCGGCAATATCGGTGCCGAGCTCGTCGCCAAGGCGGCGCCCGACGGCTACACGCTGCTGGTGACGGCCGAAGGCCCGATCACCATCAATCCGAACCTCTATACGAAGCTGCCGTATTCCCTGCGCGATCTCACCGGGATCGCGCAGCTCATCAAGTACGCCAACGTGCTGGTCGTGAATCCTTCGGTGCGGGCCGGTACCGTCAAGGAGCTCCTCGCCTTGGCGAAAGCACAACCGGGAAAGCTCGCCTATGCGCACCCAGGCATAGGCACCAATCCCCACTTGAGCGCCGAGCTCTTCAAGATCAAGGGCGGCGTAGAACTGATCGGCGTGTCCTACAAGGGCGGCGGGCCCGCCATGGTAGGCGTGATCGGCAACGAAGCCCAGGTCTCGTTCGCAACGGCGCCGTCGGCGATACCTCACGTAAAGAGCGGGAGGTTGAAGGCGCTCGCCGTCACGACCGCAGCGCGCTCCACGGCGCTGCCCGAGCTGCCGACGATCAGCGAGTCGGGCCTTCCCGGCTACAACGTGGCAGGGTGGGTCGGACTGTTCGCGCCGGCCCGCACCTCCGAGAAGATCATCGCCCGCCTCTACGAGGAGACCGCAAAGGTGCTGCAGTTGCCCGAGGTCAAGGATGTCGTGCTCGGCGGTGGATCGGAAACGAGCAGCAGCCCGCCGCGGGAAACGAATGCGATCGTGCGCGACGAAACTGCGATGTGGGCGAAGGTGATCAAGACGGCGGGCGTAAAGGTCGAATGAGCGCGGGGTCCTCCGCCCTCATCGACGAATTCTGCGACGCGCTGTGGCTCGAGGACGGCCTCGCGCGCAACACGCTGGACGGCTATCGGCGCGACCTCGCGCAATTCGCCGCCTGGCTGGATAAACGGCAGGGCAGCACCCTGGTTGCGGCGAGCAATGCCGACATACAGGCCTACCTCGGCTATTTTCACGGGCGCAGGACGCGGCCCTCGAGCGCGGCGCGACTGCTCTCCAGCCTGAAGCGCTACTACCGCTATTGCGTGCGACAGGGGCAGATCAAGTTGGATCCGACCCTGAACATCGACTCCCCGAAGCTGCCGCGCGCGCTGCCGAAGAGCCTTACCGAGGAGGACGTCGAAAGCCTGCTGGAAGCGCCGCGTGTGGACGAACCGCTCGGCTTGCGCGACAGGGCGATGTTGGAGACGCTTTACGCAAGCGGCCTGCGCGTCTCCGAGCTCGTGACCTTGAAGCTCGCCCAGTTGAGCCAGGACATGGGCGTCGTGCGCGTCATGGGGAAGGGCTCGAAGGAGCGGCTGGTGCCGCTTGGCGAGGAAGCGCTCGACTGGGTCAAGCGCTATGTCCGGGAGGCGCGCGCGGCGCTGCTCGGTGCGAGGACGAGCGACGACCTCTTTGTCACGTCGCGTGGCGGCGCGATGACGCGCCAGATGTTCTGGCACCTCCTGCGTCGCTATTGCGCGCGGGCGGGACTGAAGAAAACCGTCTCACCGCACACGCTCCGCCATGCGTTCGCCACGCATCTGCTCAATCACGGCGCCGATCTGCGCGTCGTGCAGCTGCTGCTCGGGCACTCGGACATCTCCACTACCCAGATCTATACCCACGTTGCGCGAGAGCGGCTGAAGCAGTTGCACGCCAAGCACCACCCGCGGGGCTGAATCGACTTCGCCGCGATCCGGCCTGAATCCGCGGTTCCGCAACAGCAACATTGCCCGATCGTTGAACTGCTGTCTGCAGGACCAGCGTAGTTTCCCGGCCTTCATTCTGTCGTCGTTGCCAAACGACGACAGTAACAGTTTGTAAAAACCCTCGGCGGCGTCAAACGCCGGTGCTTCAATCGGAGTCGAACGACCATAAGCAGCTGCGCCGGGGGAAAACGCGCATCGACGCTCCCGTCCGGCGCAGCCAGCGACGATTGCGAGGAGTGGCCATGAAACTGCTGAGAATGTTTGCCGCGGCCGCGCTGGCGTTCGCCGTCGCGCTGGCTTCCGCTGCCGAAAGCGACCCGCCGCGCGTGGTCGGGCGGCTCAACTACATTTCCGGACCGGTGTCGTTCGCTCCGGCGCAAGCCAACGAAGACTGGGTGGCGGCCACGTTGAACCGCCCGCTCACCACCGGCGACCGGTTGTGGACGGACAGCAACGGAACGGCGGAGCTGCACGTCGGCTCGCTCGCCATCCGGATGGCCGCGCAGACCAGCCTGGACGTGCTCAATCTCGACGAGCGTACGCTGCAGTTGCGCCTGGCGCAGGGCAACGTGAACCTGCGCGTGCGTCGGCTCTCGAGCGACAAGCGACTCGAAATCGCCACACCGGGCGGTGCGGTCGTGGTGAAACGGCCCGGCTCCTACCGCATCGGGGTGGATCCGTCCGGCGCCGCAACGACGGTCGTGGTGCGCGCAGGGGGACAGGCAGACGTCTTTACCGCCAACTCGACCTTTGCGGTCGGCGACGGTCAGCAGGCGACGATTTCCGGCTCGCGGGAAGATCTCTATGCGGCGCCGCCGCCCGACGAGTTCGACCGTTGGGCAGCCAGCCGCGATCAGCGCGAAGGCCATGTGGCTTCGACGCGCTACGTGCCGGACGAGATGACCGGATACGAGGACCTGGATCAGTACGGGGCGTGGCAGACCGTTCCCGACTATGGCGCGATCTGGGTTCCGACGACGGTGCCGGCCGGGTGGGCGCCGTATCGTTACGGCCACTGGGTGTGGGTCGCGCCGTGGGGCTGGACCTGGGTCGACGACGCTCCATGGGGTTTCGCGCCATTTCATTACGGGCGGTGGGTATGGCTGCATGATCATTGGGCGTGGGCGCCGGGACGGAGAATCGCCCAGCCCGTGTACTCCCCGGCCATGGTCGCTTTCATCGGGGGGGCCGGCTTCTCGGTCTCCGTCGGCATAAGCCGTGCATCGGCCGTCGGCTGGGTGCCGCTCGGGTGGCGCGAGCCGTATATTCCGTGGTATCGCGCAAGCCGCGCCCACGTGCAAAGCGTGAACGTCACCAACGTGACCAATGTGACCAACATCAGCAACGTCACCAATATTCGCTACATCAACCGCAGCGCCCCCTCCGCCGTGACTGTCGTCTCGCGCGAGAATTTCATGGCTGCAAGGCCGGTGCGGCAGGCGGCGCTCGATGTGCCGGCGCGCACGCTTGCAGCGGCCTCAGTGATGCGAGGCTCTCCGGTCGCTACGCCGGCTCGCGCCAGCCTCGCTGCGGCGCAGGCTGGATCACGTCCGCCCGCGGCGATCACGACCCGCGAGGCCGTCGCGGTCAATACTCCACCCGCGCCCGCACGGGTAGCGGCGCGAGACGGCCGCGAAAACGGGCGCGGCCGTTTTGCTGCGGGCGACAACGAGCGTCCGCGCGTGCGTGTGATCAACCAGCAGGAGCGCGTGAATCTGCCGGTGAGTGACATGCAGCGCGCCGTATCGCCGGCGCAACTCTCGACTGAAGCGCAGCGTGCGGGAGTTCAGCACCCAACCGCTCCGGAGGCCCAGCGTCCGCCGGCGCAGGCGGAGCGGGGAAATACACGGTCCGCGGAAGATGCTGCACCTCAGAGCGGATCCCGTCGGTCGCAGGAACCGCCTGGCACGGGTGGCCGTGGACCCGAGAGTGCCAGTCCTCAGGCGCAGGCCGCGCGGCGCGCGCCCGGGCCGCCGCCCGAGACATCACGACGGCCGACGTTCGATCGCGACATGCGGGCAAGCACCGCGGTTCCTGCTGCGCCGTCCGCGACGGACTCCACGCGCGAGCTGCGGCAAGCCGAGCGACAGCAACGGCGAGAACACGCTGCCGGACAGACCAACGCCGGCCCACAGACACAAGCCCAAGTCCGCCCTGCACCCAGGGCGTCGGCTCCGGACGCGCAGCGGGCACAGCAACAGGAGCAGCAGCGGCAGCGGCAGCAGGAGGAGCAGCAACGGGCTCAACAACTGCGTGCGCAGCAACAGGAGCAGCAGCGGCAGCGACAGGTTCAGGAACAGCAGGCTCGTCGTCAGCAGGAAGGTCAGCAAAGGGCACAGCAGGAACAACAACGCCAGCAGTTGGCGCAGCAGCAAAGGGCGCAGCAAGAGCAGCGGCACCAGCAACAGGTGCAACAGCAGCGAGCAGAGCAGGAACAACGCCAGCACCTGGCGCAGCAGCAAAGGGCGCAGCAGGAACAGCAGCGGAACCCGCAGGCGCAGCAGCCGAGACGGGCCGAGCAGTCCCGCGAGAAAGGTGGGCGAGAACGTCCCCGCCCGGAAAAGTCGGAGAAAGAATGACCTGGAGCCGGGTGAGCCGATAGCGGCGCGTTCGCGCCGCTTCGCTCCGCACTTACCGGTCAGCGGTCACTGTCTTTTCCCGCGCTCGATGGTGACTCCCAGCCGCTTGACGCCACTGATGGCGCCGAGCTTGGTGACGCTCACCTTGACCCACGGCGACCGGAACTCCGTCATCACCAGCCGCGCGACGTGCTCGGCAAGCCGTTCGACCAGCATGAAGTGAGTATCCTTGAGCGTAGCGGCGATGCGCGCCACGACCTTGCTGTAATCGATGGTTTCTCCGATCCGGTCGGTGCGCGGACGGCCGGTTTCGGGTATGCCGATCTCCAGATCGAACTGGATGGTTTGCGGCACCCTGCGCTCCCAGTTGTAAACGCCTACCAGAATATCCAGCCGCAGGTCCGAGATGAAGATGATGTCCATGCGGCAGCAGTGACGGGTGACGAGTGACGAGAAGCAAAGGGCAGAGGGGCGCAAAGCGCGCAGGTCCCATCACTCATCACCCGTCACTCATCGCGGGTTCCCTTGTAGAATGAGCGGGCATTGTAAGTGAATTCTTATGACGCTAATAGCGCTTACGCTGCTCGCATATCTCCTCGGTTCGATTCCCTTTGCCGTCATCGTGAGCCGCTTCTACAGGCTGCCCGATCCACGCAGCTACGGCTCAGGCAATCCAGGGGCGACCAACGTGCTACGCAGCGGAAAGAAAGGCGCCGCGGCGTTGACTCTCCTCGGCGATGCCGCCAAGGGCTGGGTGGCCGTATACGTCGCAGAACGTTACGCCGCTGCGGAGGTCGTCGAGCTTGCGGTGGCGGCGGCGGCCGTGGCGGTTACGCTAGGCCACATGTATTCGATTTTCCTGCGCTTTCAGGGGGGCAAGGGCGTTTCCACGGCGGTCGGCGTGTTGATCGCGCTTCATCCCTACGTCGCCGCGGGTGCGATGGCTACCTGGTGCATCATTGCTTTCTTCTTCCGTATCTCATCGCTCGCTGCGCTCGTAGCCGCCGCGTTCGCTGCGTTCTTCTCGTTCCTGCTCTACGGGATGAACCGCTTTGCTCTCGAGCCGGCCATCGCCGTGGCCGTCATCTCGATCTTGCTCGTGTGGCGGCACAAGACGAATATCCGCAAACTGCTGGACGGAACGGAAGGCAGGATAGGCGGCGGTAGCACCGGCACGCCCAGCCCCTGAGAGCCGGAGTTCCTTGGGAGCCCCGCCTCTGATCGGACGGTGTTCAGGCCGTCCCGGCCGTTTCGAGGTCCCAACGCGGCCGTACGGTGTAGCCTGCGGCAGGCGCCGGGCGTCGAGTGACGAGCGACGGATCCCGTTGCAGGCGCATCGCGGCGGCGAAGGCGATCATCGCGCCGTTGTCGGTGCAGAATTCGAGGTCGGGATAGAAGACCGAATATCCGTGCTGCCGTGCAGCCGTGGTGAGCCGGGCGCGCAGCGTCAGATTGGCTCCGACGCCTCCCGCGATCACCAGCCGTCTTAGCCCGGTGCGCTCGAGCGCCGCGAGCGCCTTGACAGCGAGCACCTCGACGATCGCGGTCTCGATCTCGGCGGCCAGATCGGCGCGTGCGGATTCGTCTAGGGCTTGCTCCTTCGCTACCGTCAGCACCGCGGTCTTGAGACCGCTGAAGCTGAAGTCGAGGTCACCGCTTGCAATCATCGGCCGGGGAAGCCGAAAACGTCCGGCCCGCCCGTGCGCCGCGAGCCGAGCCAATGCCGGGCCTCCCGGATAGCCGAGGCCAAGCAGTTTGGCGCTTTTGTCGAAGGCCTCTCCGGCCGCGTCGTCAAGCGTCTCTCCCAGCAGCGCATAGTCGCCCACGCCGGCGACGCGCATGAGTTGCGTGTGGCCTCCGGAGACCAGCAGGGCGACAAATGGGAAGTCGGGCGCCGGGCGGCACAGCAAGGGTGATAGCAGGTGCGCTTCGAGGTGATGGATCCCCAGAGCGGGAATGCCGAGGGCATACGCCAGGCCGTGGGCAACGGACGCGCCGACCAGCAGCGCTCCGGCAAGGCCGGGACCTTCGGTATAAGCCACCGCGGCGATCTCCGCAGATGAACGGCCGGTCCGCTCGAGCAGTCCGCGGGTGAGCGGCAGCAGCCGCCGGATGTGGTCGCGTGAGGCGAGCTCCGGCACGACGCCGCCGTAGGCCGCGTGCAGATCGGCCTGCGAGAACACCGCGTGGCCGAGCAGCCCGCGCTCTCCGTCGTAGAGCGCGACGCCGGTCTCGTCGCACGACGTCTCTATTCCCAGTATCGGCATGGCGAAGTTGATCTCGCGCGACCGAGTATCGGGTGTCGAGTGTAAATGATTGTCGTCATTCCGGCTGAACCCCCATGGTCCGGGCAAGCCGCGCGTACTTGGCAATTTCCGCCTTGAGATAGGCGGCGAATTCTTCCGGTGTGCTCGAGCGCGGCTCCGCGCCCTGCGCAAGCAGCCGCTCGCGCATGTCCGGGGTCTGCATGAGCTTCGCGATCTCGAGGTTCAGCTTCTCCACCACGGTTCGAGGAGTGCCTGCGGGTACGAGGGCCCCGTACCACGTAGTGGCGTCGTAGCCGGCGACGCCGGCCTCGGCGATGGTCGGCAGGTCGGGCAACATCGCAGAGCGGCGCGCGCTGCCGATTCCGAGCGCACGCAGCTTGCCGCTGCGCATATGGGGCAAGGTCGAAGGAATGCTGAAAAACGCGGCCTGCACTTCGCCGCCGAGCAATGCGACCAGGGCGCTCCCGCTGCCCTTGTACGGAACATGGACGAGTTGCGCTCGCGCCATCGACATGAACAGCTCGCCCGCCAGGTGGCTCGAGGTGCCGACGCCGGCCGAAGCGAAGTTGATCTCGCGCGGCCGTGCTTTCGCGAGCGTGACGAAGTCTTTCACCGTGGCAGCCGGCAGGGATGCGTTCACGACCAGCAGGTTGGGTGCGACGGAGACCAGGGTGATGGGCGCGAAATCGCGCACCATGTCGTAGGCGAGCCTCTTGTAGAGGCTCACGTTGAAAGCGTGGCTCGTGGTAATCATGAGAAGCGTATACCCATCCGCGGGCGCCTTCGCGGCGAGCTCGGCGCCTATCGTGCCGCCGGCGCCGGTCCGGTTATCGACGATAACGTTCTGCCTCAGCCGCTCCGACAGCGCCGGCGCAAGGAGCCGCGCGATGACGTCCAGACCCGCGCTCGGGGGAAAAGGGACGATCATGCGGATCGGCTTCGCCGGATAGCCCTGAGCCAGCACGGGTCGAGCCGGTAGCAGGCATCCAGCCGTCAGGATCAGCAGCCATTTCAGCGGCTCTTGCATGGCAATCCCCTGTATTGTCTCAATTTGTGGCCCTCGGCAGGGGCGTGGGTTCGCTAGCTTGCGATGCTGGCGATCGCTGCCGGTCCCTTGTAGCACGCTTGTACCTTGATATAATGCGCGCTTTCTCCAGTCATCCAAGAGCTTTATGCCGACCGTCCGGGTCAAGGAAAACGAACCATTCGAAGCGGCGTTGCGCCGTTTCAAGCGCACCGTGGAAAAGACGGGCCTCCTCACCGAACTGCGCGCGCGCGAGTATTACGAGAAGCCGACAACTGAGCGCAAGCGCAAGCTTGCCGCAGCTATCAAGCGCCACCACAAGCGGCTGCGCTCGCAACTGCTGCCGCCGCGGATGTACTGACTCCAGGGACCGGGGGTTAGGGAACGGGGGCTGGTGCGAGGAGCACGGCCCTTTTGCTTTTTCCAGTCCCATGTCTCTAAAGGCCCGCATCAACGACGATCTGAAAGCCGCCATGCGCGGCGCGGACGCGCGGCGTCGCGACGCGCTGCGCCTGCTGCTCGCGGCCTTGAAGCAGCGGGAGGTGGACGAGCGCAAGGAGCTCGGGGACGCCGAGGTGGTCGCGGTAGTGGAAAAGCTGATCAAGCAGCGGCGCGAATCCATCGCCCAGTTCGAAAAGGGCGGGCGGCGGGATCTGGTCCAGAACGAGACTTACGAGCTCGAACTGCTGCAGATGTACATGCCGCAGGGGCTATCCGACGCCGAGGTCGCGGCCGCAATTGCCGAAGCGATAGCGGCGACGGGCGCCAAAGCCCCGTCGGACATGGGCAAGGTGATGGGCGTGCTCAAGGGCAAGCTGGCCGGCAGGGCCGACATGTCCAAGGTTTCGGCGTTGGTCAAAGCAAAACTGGCGGGGTAGCAGACGCGGAGCCACAGGCGCAGGCCCGTTTGTTGCTTGTCCGGCGGCTTGTCGCGCCGCCGCATTGTTTGTTCTTGCCCGATTCCCGCGGCGGGCTATACTTTCCCGGTGATGAGGATCGCCGCCCAGGCATTCGACTCGCGCGGCAATGCGCGTCCGCAACCCCGACTCCAGCCGCCGCCCGTCACCCGTCACTCGTCACCCGTTTCCCGCAGATGATCCCGCAGTCGTTTGTCCAGGAACTGCTCGCACGCGTCGACGTCGTCGACGTGGTCGACCGCCACGTCAAGCTCAAGCGCGCGGGAGCGAATTATGTCGCCTGCTGCCCGTTCCACAGCGAGAAGACCCCATCGTTCACGGTGAGCCAGACCAAGCAGTTCTATCATTGCTTCGGCTGTGGTGCGCACGGCACGGCGATCGGCTTTCTGATCGAGTACAGCGGCCTGAACTTCGTCGACGCCGTGAAGGAGCTTGCACAAAGCGTGGGGATGAAGGTCCCCGAAATCCGTTCCGAGACCGCGCAGCGCAGGACCCAGGAAGGCGAGGATCTCTACGGCGTGCTGCTGAAGGCGGCGCAGTTCTACCGCACGCAACTGAAAGAGGCGCCGGCTGCAATTGCCTATCTGAAGAAGCGGGGCTTGTCGGGGGAGATCGCAAAGCGCTTCGGCATCGGCTACGCGCCCGCAGGCTGGCAGAGCCTCGCCGCCGTATTTTCCGACTACGACGGCAAGGCGCTTGCGGCCGCCGGACTCACCAAGGCGAGCGACGAAGGGCGGCGCTACGACGTGTTTCGCGAGCGCATCATGTTTCCCATCGTGGACGTGCGCGGGAATGTCATCGGATTCGGCGGGCGCGTGCTGGAAACGGGAGAGCCGAAGTATCTCAATTCACCCGAGACACCGGTTTTCGCGAAAGGCCGTGAGCTCTATGGGCTGTATCAGGCGCGCCGGGCAATACGCGATGCCGGTCGCGTCGTCGTTGTCGAAGGCTATATGGATGTGGTCGCGCTCGCGCAGGCCGGAATCGAGTACGCCGTCGCGACGCTCGGCACCGCCACTACTGCGTTGCACGTGCAGAAGCTGCTGCGCCAGGCCGACGAAGTCGTATTCTGCTTCGACGGCGACGAAGCGGGGCGGCGCGCGGCGTGGCGCGCGCTGGAAGTGTGTCTAGCACAACTGCAGGACGGCAAGCAGGTGAAGTTCCTGTTTCTGCCTGATGGAGACGATCCCGATACATTCGTGAGAGAAAATGGAAAGACCTCTTTTGAAGAGAGGCTGAAGGAAGGTTCGGTTCCATTGTCCGCTTTCATGCGCCAGGAGCTGTGTGATCGCGTCGACCTTGCGACCATGGAGGGCAGGGCCGGCCTCCTCGAGAGCGCGAGACCGCTCATAGCGCAGGTTTCGGCATCCTTCCTCAAGGAGGCGATGATTCATGAATTCTCGAAGCTCGGCCAAGTCGACCCGGCGACGTTGGCTCAGAAAGTCGGTGCTAAATCGATGAGCTCCGCGCCGATCAGGCATTTCGCCGAGGCGCCGCGCAAGCAGGTAACGGCGGACAACAATGAAAAGACGATACTGGCCGGCCTGATCGCCAAGCCGGAGCTGATCAGCCAGCTCGATGTGGAGATCGAACATCGCAGCGCGGATGACGTGCTGTCGCTTCTGCGCGAGGTCGTCGAATTCCTGCGATCGTCGTCCGCGCTACCGTCGTCTGCCGGGTTGGTTCAGCAGTTTTCCGGCGGCCCCTATGACGACTGCCTGGCTGGAACGCTGCGCAAGATCACCTCCGACTGGGCCGAAGGCTTCGATGTCGAGGCTGAATTCCGCGACGCCATTGCTCAAATCCGGAAGAAGCAACGGGCCCAGATGATAAGGCCCCTGATCCAGCACGGTCCGACCGAGAAATGGACGGCGGACGAGGCGGCAACGTACGTGCAGTGGGAGAAAAGCGCAAAAGACGTATCGAGTCCTAAGGCGAACTAAGCGCGCCGAGACGGGTCGCATGCTGCCCCAGGCGGGGAATTAAGTTTGTTGGTTGAACTGCTTACGTCTTGACCCCACATTACAGATCGTGGGCGACGCTGTTCCGGGCCCGAAAATTGCTTCAAACACAGTCGGTTGCATCGGCAACCTCCTCGTGTAGCATGAGTCGAACCAAGGTATAATCCGCAGCCTTTTTTGGCTGTAAGCGGGCGAGGGACGAAGGCATGGCAAAGGCGAAGAAACTGAAGGCGAAAGTACGTATCGTGGCGCGCAAGAAAACCCTCCGACCGGTGGTGCGAACTGCGGCGAAGCGGCCCGCAGCCAAGCTCAAGGCGGCACGGGCCAGCTTCAAGGCGGCGCGCAGGGAGCAGATCGCCAAGGTGCTGGCGAAACTCAAGCTCCTTCCCAAGAACAAGACGGGCAAGCCCCAGAAGCTCGACAAGGCAACCCTGAAAAAGGCCCTGCTGCAGGAACGCCTGGCGCGCGCCAAGGCCGAGGGGAAGCCGCGTTCCACGCGCGGGCTCACCGCCCGGGAAAAAGCGCTCGTCAAGGAATTCGAGCGCCGGGAGCTCTCTCCGGCCGATGCCGAGGCCCGGCGCACGCGCCTGAAGAACCTCATCGTGCTCGGCAAGGAGCGCAGCTACCTCACCTATGCCGAGATCAACGACCATCTGCCGGACGACATGCTGGACGCCGAGCAGATCGAGAACATCATCAGCATGATCAACGACATGGGGATCCAGGTCTACGACGAGGCCCCCGATGCCGAGACCTTGCTGATGGCCGAAGTCCCCGCGGCGGTTCCGGACGAGGAAGCGGCCGAGGAGGCGGAGGCCGCGCTCTCGACGGTGGATTCCGAATTTGGCCGGACCACCGATCCGGTGCGCATGTACATGCGCGAGATGGGTTCCGTGGAGCTTCTCACGCGCGAAGGCGAGATCGAGATCGCCAAGCGGATCGAGGACGGCCTGCGTCACATGATCCAGGCGATCTCGGCCTGCCCCACGACCATTGCCGAGATCCTGACGCTTGCCGACAAGATCGAGAAGGACGAGCTGCGCGTCGATGAGGTGGTCGACGGGCTCGTCGACCCGACGGCCGAGGAAGAGCCGATCGCCGAGGTGGCGGACGAGGAAGAGGAGATCGAAGAGGAGCTCGAGCCCGCGGAGGAAGAGGACGAGGAGGGGAGCAACGCCCCGACCGCGGACCAGCTGAAGCTCAAGGCCGATGCCGCCAAGCGCTTCGCGGTGATCCGCTCGCTCTACAACAAGATGACGCGCGCGCTCGCCAAGAACGGACCGCGCAGCCGCGCCTACCTCCAGGCGCGGGACGCCATCTCCAACGAGTTGATGAGCATCCGCTTCGCAGCGAAGCAGATCGAGGCGCTGTGCGACGGGGTGCGCCGGCTCGTGGACGAAGTCCGCACCTACGAGCGCAACATCATGTCGCTCGCCGTGGACAAGGCGAGCATGCCGCGCCCGCACTTCATCAAGGAGTTTCCCGGCAAGGAAGGGAACCTGCGCTGGATCAAGGGCGAGATCGAGGCGAGCCGCCCGTGGAGCGAAGCGCTCGAACGCTTCGAGCCCGCGATCGTGGAGAAGCAGCAGAAGCTCCTCGATCTGCAGTCGCGCGTGGGCATTCCGATCAAGGATCTGAAGGAGATCAACCGGCAGATGTCCACCGGTGAAGCGAAGGCGCGCCGGGCCAAGCGCGAGATGACGGAAGCCAACCTGCGGTTGGTGATCTCGATCGCGAAGAAGTACACCAACCGCGGCCTGCAGTTTCTCGACCTCATCCAGGAAGGGAACATCGGGCTGATGAAGGCGGTGGACAAGTTCGAGTACCGCCGCGGCTACAAGTTTTCGACCTACGCGACCTGGTGGATACGCCAGGCGATTACGCGCTCGATTGCCGATCAGGCCCGCACCATCCGCATCCCGGTGCATATGATCGAAACCATCAACAAGATGAACCGCATCTCGCGCCAGATCCTGCAGGAGACGGGCCAGGAGCCCGATCCGGCGCTGCTCGCCGAGAAGATGGAGATGCCCGAGGAGAAGATCCGCAAGATCCTCAAGATCTCCAAGGAGCCGATCTCGATGGAGACGCCGATCGGCGACGACGACGACTCGCATCTGGGCGATTTCATCGAGGACCAGTCCACCGTGGCGCCCAACGAAGCAGCCGTTTACGCGAGCCTGCGCGGCGTCACCAAGGACGTGCTCGACACGCTCACGCCGCGCGAAGCGAAGGTGCTGCGCATGCGCTTCGGCATCGAGATGAACACCGACCACACGCTGGAAGAGGTGGGCAAGCAATTCGACGTCACGCGCGAGCGGATACGGCAGATCGAGGCCAAGGCGCTGAGGAAACTGCGCCATCCCTCCCGCTCCGAGCGGCTTCGCAGCTTCCTCGACCAGGAAAATTAAAACCGCATTCGATCGAGCTCCGGCTCAGCACGGAACTGGCGGGATCCGTTCGATAGCCATCCCGCGGCGCGCAATCCGCAATCTCGCGCCCGGCCCTCGTCGGTGCGTCACCGACGAAACACCTTGACGCTCGTTGGCCCCTTATCTAGCCTAGGACGGTCTCCGGACCGGTGACGGCCATGAGCCGGCGTCGTTCCGGCAGTCGCGGGAACAGGGAATCGCAGGAGGGGGCCATGCGGACCTGCATACGGTGGATGGTCAGCGTACTCGCAGTGGCGGCAATTCCAGCCGATGCGCAGGGCTATCCCACAAGGCCGGTGCGCTTCATCGTGCCGTACGCGGCCGGCGGGAGCTCCGACATCATCGCCCGCCTCTACGGCCAGCGACTGTCCGAGACGCTGGGGCAGACCTTCGTCGTGGACAACCGACCGGGCGCCGGAGGTGTGGTCGGCACGGAGATCGTCGCGAAATCCCTGCCCGATGGCTATACATTGCTCCTGCAGGACATGCCGCACACCATCAATCCGGCCGTGTACGGGAAGGTGCCGTACGACCCGGTGAAGGATTTCACCCCGATCACGCTCGTCGCGCGCGCCCCGCAGTGGCTGTTCCTGAATCCGACGGTGCCGGCGAAATCCACGCGCGAGCTGATCGCGATCGCAAAAGCGCAGCCGGGCAGCCTCAAGATCGGTTCCGCCGGCAACGGCAGCGGCACGCACCTGATGGCGGAGCTGCTCATGCATGGCGCGGGCGTGGAGCTCACCCACGTGCCGTACAAGGGCGCAGGGCCCGCTGTGACGGCGACGGTCGCCGGGGAGATGAACGCCGTCTTCACCTCGATGCCGGCGGCGATCGGATTCGTGCAATCGGGCCGCCTGCGCCCAGTGGGAGTGACCACGGCGAAACGCCACCCCTCGCATCCTGAGGTACCCACGTTCGAGGAGAGCGGCGTCCCCAACATGGTGCTGCATCACTGGTTCGGCGTGCTGGCGCCCGCGGGATTGCCGCCGGCCATCCAGGCGAAGCTCGTCAAGGAATTTACCGCCGCGGTGAGCTATCCTGCGATCGCCGAACGCTACCGCAACCTCATCCTCGAGCCCGCGACTTTGACGCCCGACGCGTTTCGCAAGCTGATCCAGACGGATCTCGCCCGGTGGAGCAAGGTCGTGCGTGAGGCGGGAATCAAGGCACAATAACTACGTGACGACTGACGACTGACGAGTGACGACTGAGGGGCGATGGGTGATCCCCCGCCGCGTCAGTCTCACGGGGTGCGCAGTACCTCTCCGTTTTCGTGCGAATTGTGGCTCGCGCGGCGCGCCTGCCGTGGCGTAAAATCGGATCGTTCGGAAGGATCGAGGCGACGAGCATGGGAGCCGACGAGGTGGGCGCGAGGCAGCGCCGTGTCGTGAAGGCGGCGTGTCCGCACGACTGCCCGGACACGTGCGCGATGGAAATCACCGTGGAAAACGGTGTTGCCGTCGAGGTGCGCGGCGCCGATATGCCGTTCACGGGCGGCACCCTGTGCACCAAGGTCGCGAAATACCTCGACCGCACCTACTCGAAGGACCGCGTGCTGTACCCGCTGCGGCGCGTCGGGCCCAAAGGGCCGGGCAACGGTCAGTTTGAGCGCATCGCGTGGGACGCCGCGCTAGACGAGATCGCTGCGCGGTTCAAGGCGATCGCGGCCGAGGATCCGCAGCAGATCCTGCCCTGCAGCTACGCGGGGACCATGGGCATGCTCCAGTACATGTCCATGGACCGCCGCTTCTTCAACCGCCTCGGCGCGAGCCTGCTCGACCGCACGCTGTGCTCTTCCGCGGGCAAGGTCGGCATCAAAGTGACGCTCGGCGCCTCGGTGGGAATGGACCCGGAGCGCTTCGACGAGGCGAAGCTGATCCTGATCTGGGGCTCCAATCCCATCGTATCGAACCTGCACCTCTGGTCGCGCTGCCAGGAGGCGAAGCGTCGCGGCGCCAAGCTCATCGCGATCGATCCCTGGCGCAGCCAGACGGCGGAGAAATGCCACCAGCACGTACGTGTGCTGCCGGGAACGGATGCCGCGCTCGCGCTGGCGATGATGAACGTCATCATCGGCGAGGGGCGCTACGACCGCGAGTACGTGGAGCGGCACACGCTGGGCTTCGACGCGCTGCGGGAGCGTGTCCGCGAGTACCCGCCTGAGAAAGTCGCCCGCATCTGCGGCATCGGGGTTCACGAG
>DATFWO010000217.1:0-25056 GCA_035259205.1 Burkholderiales bacterium
TCAGCTCAGGTGGCCGGACACCGTGCGCGACACTCTGCGCTATATCGCCAACACGGGCGGCAGGATGCCGAAGGCGACGCTCGACCTGCTGCGCGCAGCGCTGCCGAAGACGCTGCCCTATCTCATGTACGGCCTGACCGAGTCGTTTCGTTCCACCTATCTTCCTCCCGCGGAGGTCGACCGCCGCCCCGACTCGATTGGCAAGGCTATCCCCAACGCGGAAGTGCTCGTCGTGCGCGAAGACGGCACGCCCTGCGATCCTGAGGAGCCCGGGGAGCTCGTGCACCGCGGTGCCCTGGTTTCGCTCGGCTACTGGAACGATCCGGAAAAGACGGCGGAGCGCTTCAAGCCGGCGCCCGGGCAGCCGGCGGGCCTGACGATGCCCGAGATGGCCGTGTGGTCGGGCGATACGGTCCGCATGGACAGCGAGGGGTTTCTCTATTTCATCAGCCGCCGCGACGAGATGATCAAGACCTCCGGGTATCGCGTGAGCCCGACCGAGGTCGAGGAAGTGGTCTATGCGACGAAGCTCGCCGGCGAAGCAGCGGCGCTGGGTATCCCGCATCCGGTCCTCGGACAGGCCATCGTCGTCGTCGCAACAGCGCGTGACGGCGGCAAACTGGAAACCGCGGAATTGCTGGAGCAGTGCCGGCAGCGACTGCCGGCGTTCATGGTGCCGGCGCGGGTGATCGCCCGCGAGGGGAGCCTGCCGCGCAACCCGAATGGCAAGATCGATCGCAAGCTGCTGGCGCAGGAAATGGAAACTCTGTTCGGCGATCAGGGCAGCTCTTAACCAGGCATCGAACCGAGGACACGATGCAGACCCTTGACGCGCGGCGCGGCGGTGGCGATACCCAAGAGAGCTACACTGAATTGTACGCCGGTGCAAAGTGAGTTTGCCGATCCATGAGCGCCGCTGTTAAACATACTTCGATGACCCAGTTTTCGGTCGTCGATGACTGCCTCCAGGTGGGCGGCATCTCGCTCGTCGAGCTCGCCCGCCGGGTTGGCCGCACGCCGTTCTACGCCTACGACCGCGCCCTCATCTCACAGCGCGTAGCGCTGCTGCGCGAGCATATCCCGGCCTCGGTCCAGTTGCACTACGCGATGAAGGCCAACCCGATGCCCGCGGTCGTGAAGCACCTTGCCGGCCTCGTCGACGGGCTCGACGTCGCCTCCGGAGGCGAGCTCGCGGTCGCGCTCGAATCCGGAATCGATCCAGCGGAGATCAGCTTTGCCGGGCCCGGGAAGACCGACGCCGAGCTCGCGCAGGCGGTGGCGAGCGGCATCATCGTCAACCTGGAATCGGAAGGAGAAATGGAGCGCCTTGCGCGAGTTTCGAAGGCCAGCGGCGCCCGCGCGCGGGTTGCGGTACGGGTCAATCCCGATTTCGAGCTGAAGAGCTCCGGCATGAAGATGGGCGGCGGTCCGAAGCAGTTTGGGGTCGACGCCGAGCGTGTTCCCGAGATGCTTGCCCGCATCGGTCAGCTCAACTTCGACTTCCAGGGCTTTCACATCTTCAGCGGTTCTCAGAACCTGCGCGCTGCCGCGATCGAGGAAGCGCAGGAAAAGACGTTCGAGTTGGCGGTAAAGCTCTCCGTCGACGCCCCCGCGCCGGTGCGCCTGCTCAACATCGGAGGCGGATTTGGCATCCCCTACTTTCCAGGAGAGCAGCCGCTCGACATTGCCGCGGTAGGAGCGAGCCTTGGCAAGCGGTTGAAGGGGGTATCCACCCGTCTGCCCCACGCGAAGGTCGTGATCGAGCTGGGGCGCTATCTGGTCGGGGAAGCGGGCATTTACGTGTGCCGCGTCATCGACCGCAAGATTTCGCGCGGCCACGTTTTCCTGGTAACCGACGGCGGCCTGCATCACCACCTCGCCGCGTCCGGGAACTTCGGGCAGGTGATCCGCAAGAACTACCCGGTGGCGGTCGGCA
The DNA here is from genome assembly GCA_035259205.1 of Burkholderiales bacterium. Taxonomy (GTDB): domain Bacteria; phylum Pseudomonadota; class Gammaproteobacteria; order Burkholderiales; family SG8-41; genus SG8-41. The sequence goes on from DATFWO010000217.1 coordinate 1,937, forward strand.
ACCGCGTGCGCGGTACCGAACGGGAGACCGTTTCCGTCGTGGGTCCGCTCTGCACGCCGCTCGATCTGCTCGCCGACAACATGGAGCTCGCCCGGGCGGATGCGGGGGACCTGATCGTGGTGTTCCAGTCCGGCGCCTACGGGCTGACGGCAAGTCCGACCGCGTTCCTCGGCCATCCCGCGCCGGCGGAAATTCTGGTTTGAATTCATCATGAGTGGAATTTGTGGCTGGATCGGCGCTGCGGGCGACCCGCAGGCTATCGGTGCGATGGCGGCGGGTCTCGTCCGCTTCGACGGCAGCACGGCGCGACGCTCCTCTTCCGGTTACGGTGCGGTCGCGGCCGCTGGCAGAAACGCCGAGGTGTTTCAGGACGACGGCAGGCTCGTCGCGTGGTGCGGGTGCGCCCGATTTACCGATACCGAGCTCGCGGGTCTGGCTCAACACCATGGCATCGCCCGTGCCCTGGCCTACGGTTACGCCGTGAAGGGCTCGGAAGTATTCGCACTGCTCTCCGGCAGCTTTGCCCTTGCGATGTTCGATAGCGCCAGTGGCGAGGCTATGCTCGCTATCGACCGCATGGGTACGTACCCTCTGTGCTATTCCGCTGCGCGCGATCAGCTGGTATTCGGGTCCACGCTCGATGTGATCAGCGCGTTTCCCGGCGTTTCCTCCGACATCGACGGGCAGGCGCTTTATGACTTCGTGTACTTCCACATGGTACCGGGGCCGCACACCGTTTACGCCGGACGACACCGGCTGCTCCCCGGCACGTTGGTGGTCTGGCGCGATGGCAAGGCCGAAGCGCGGCCATACTGGGAAATGCGATATCTTGAGAAGGAGCGGCGGCCCTTCCCCGAACTGAAGGAGTCGTTTCTCTCCGTGCTGCGGGAAAGCGTGCGCGAGGCGGCCGCGGACGGTTCTGTCGGCACGTTCCTGAGCGGCGGCACCGACAGCTCGACCGTGGCGGGTATTCTGGGGGAGGTTACCGGGCAGCCGGCGCGCACGTACTCGATCGGGTTCGAAGCGCAGGGCTACGACGAAATGGCCTACGCCCGCATCGCGGCCCGCCACTTCAAGACGCGGCATCACGAGTACTACGTCACGCCGGACGATGTCGTGAATGCCATCCCCCGCATCGCCGCCGTTCACGATCAGCCGTTCGGTAACGCCTCGGCCGTGCCGACCTATTACTGCGCGAAGCTCGCCAGGGACGACGGCGTCGACATACTGCTCGGAGGCGACGGCGGCGACGAGCTGTTTGGCGGCAACGATCGCTATGCGACGCAGTATCTGTACTCGCTCTACAGCGACCTGCCTGCCGGCGTGCGCAAGGGATTGATCGAGCCACTGGCATTCCTGCCACCCGGCGTGGGCATCCTGGGCAAGGTACAGCGCTACATCGGGAATGCCTCGCTGCCGATGCCCGCCCGCTACGACAACTACAATCTGCTCCAGCGGCTCGGACCGGCGGTGGTATTCACGCCCGAGTTCCTGGCCACGGTCGACCGGGAACGGCCGGCGTCGGAGATGGCGCAGACCTATCGTCGCGCGCACGCGGAGTCGCTGATCAACCGCATGCTGGCGCTCGACCTCAAGTACACGCTGGCCGACAACGATCTCCCAAAGGTCGCGCGTTCCTGCGAGCTGGCGCACGTCGAGGTCCGCTTCCCGCTGCTGAACGACGCGGTGGTGTCCTTCTCGGGCCGGCTGCCGCCGGACCTGAAACTGAGACAGACCCGCCTCCGCTATTTTTTCAAGGAGGCGCTGCGCGGGTTCCTGCCGGACGAGATCATCAGCAAGACCAAGCACGGGTTCGGGCTGCCCGTCGGTCTCTGGCTCGAGACGCACCAGCCGTTACGGCAGATCGCACTGGACAGCCTGGGTGCTCTCAAGCGGCGCCGGATCATCCGCCCCGAATTCATCGATGAATTGACCTCGACCCATGTAAAAAGTCACGCGAGCTACTATGGAACGATGGTCTGGGTGCTGATGATGCTCGAGCAGTGGCTCGGGCAGCGCCGGTCTGTGGTATAAAAGCCGTAAGGTAGTGGAGGGTGTTGTCGGGTGACGGCTGGAGATCATATGACCCGGAGACTTCGCACTTTATTGGTGGCCGGCTCGAGGCGAACGGGTGTTGCAGCGGCTGGCTTGATGATCGCGCTGCTCGCCCCGCTGCAACTCGGAGCGCAGAATCCTGGATGGCGCGATGACCGCGGGCGAACCGCGGCCGAAGTATCGCTCCTGCCGGCGTATTGCCAGAGCAAGATGGGCTACCGGCCCGGTCCGGCGGAAGCGGAACGCTGGCGCAACGCCGTCGGCCCTGAGACCTGGGAGCACGTGCACCACTATTGCCAGGGACTGATACACGTGAACAACGCAACGCTCACGGCGCGCAAGCCGGAAGAGCGTCAGTTCTTGTTGCGCGCCTCGGTCGATGAGTTCAACTACATGATCAAGAACGCTCCGGCGAATGCCGTACTCATGCCGGAAATTCTGACCAAAAAAGGAGAGACTCTGATTCGGATGGGCCGGGCCGCGGAAGCGATCCAGCCGCTGCAGCACGCGATCGAATTGAAGCCTGACTACTGGCCGCCCTACGCCGCCCTGAGCGACTACTACAAGAGCGTCGGCAATACCGCAAAGGCCCGCGAGTGGCTGGACAAGGCACTGGCCATAGCCCCGGAGTCAAAAGCGCTCAGGGTCCGTCAGGCTGAGCTCGGCGGCTCCAAGGCCGGTCCCCCGCCCGCCCAGAAGCCGGTTCCTCAGGCGCCCGCACCAAAAGCCACAGCTGAGCCCGAGGCGGAACCTGAGGCGGAACGTGAGGCAAAGTAATTAAACCTGCTCCGGCTTCGTGCGGAAGGTGTTATGCAGCAGCCGTAGGAGAAACCGCCGCGGCGTCCGGTCCCAGGGCGTGAAGCGCGGCAGCTGAAACGGGTCGCCTGCCGCTCGCGCGACTCCCCACGCAGTCGAGACCGCAGCTTCGAATCCAAGCTCGCGCACTATCCCTACGTGCAGCCGGCGATAGTCTACGCCAGGCTTGCCGTTTGGGTAAGCAAACAATGTGACGGGCGCCCCGATGATCGCCTCAAGCCGCTGCTTGCTGCCTTGAATTTCGACGTTCGAATCCTCCGGACCGAGCTGGGCAAGTATCGGATGGCTGGCGGTGTGCGCGCCCACAGTCATGCCGCTCCGGTGAAGGCCGCGCACCTGCTCCGACGTCATCATCAGGTCGGAGGGCAACCTGCCGCCGACTTCTGCGCCGAGCATGTCGACGCGCCGCTGCCGTTCGTCCTGCGGCAGATACTTGAGCGCCCCGAGCAGCGCGGGAATGGCCCGTTGCCGGGCCGCCAGCGTCGAGATGTCGAGCGTGTCGAGACCCGCGCAGCGTGCGTCGAGAGTATCACCGCGGGCCGCCCGAACAATCTCGATTGCACTGTCGTTGAACATCGTGCCACCGTCGAGAAAATCCGTGGTGACGAAGAAGGTTGCGGGCATCCCGTGCCGGCGCAGGATCGGAAGGGCTACGGTCGCGTTGTCGGCGTAGCCATCGTCGAACGTGATGCATGCGGCGCGCACCGGCAGCGCTCCCTCGCGCAGCTTCGCCACCGCCTCGCGCAGCGGCAGCACCGTAAACCACCGCCGCAGCACGGCCAATTGCCAGTCGAACTCCTCCGCGCAGACCTGATCCGGCACCAATGCGTCGGGCTCCGGCACGACGCGGTGGTAGATCAGTATCGAAAGACAGCGCGAGAAGGGCCCCATGACCCGCCAACTTATCCTAAGGACGAAAGCCGGAATCCAACCGCCGACAAACGCGCATACACGCGGATTTCAGGATTCAAAGTCCCCACTCGACCTTGTCCGCGCTCATCCGTGGCAGATCCGCTTCTTGCCTCATCGGCCTTCACCTGCGTTCGCTTGCGGTTGCCGCAGGGTTGATTCTGGCATTCGTTCGCGGCCCGATTGTCCCGGGCAGGCATTCCCGCCGCCCCTGCCCAAACAGCAGGCGATAGGCTTCCTCTGCCGCCACGCCATGGCCCAGCCTGTTCCAGTGCCGGTCGGAAGGCCAATAGTCGAATTTCGCTCTATCCCGAGCGTAGCGCGCGCGAAAAACCGGGTCCAGGTCGCTCACTGCGAATCCCAGCTTCTGCGCCCGCTCGAGAAAGTAGTGGCGCACCTCGGGCTGCTCATTGGGCACCGATGCGAGCTTGGGATTGTAGATCGCGTAGCGATCCGAATCGACCAGGAATGCGATACATTGCGGCGACACGCCGGTCGCCCGCGGCAGCTCGGCCAAGAAGTAGTCGATCACCCTGCGCTGAGAGTCGGCCTCTCCTCCAGCAGCGAGTGGCCGCGGCGCTTGTTCCGTCCTGCCGAGCTTGAATACGGAGTCGAACGAGAACCCGAGATTACCGAAAACATAGCGGTAGAGGGACGACCCGCGCACCATCCTCCGTAATTCTCTCGTCGACTGATCGTCGTCCAGTGGACGATACACCAGACGGAACGTATACCCCTGCGGTTCGAAATGGTAGTACCCCTGCCTGGCGAGGAGACTCTCGGAAAGATCGCCGTTGAAGATGACGATAACCACCGCTCTGGGAGCGAGTTCCGCTCCGGCGAGACGTGAGATGGCCAGATAGTCGGCAGCCGACAGACCGGAAAAACCCAGCCCATAAACCGACTCGCGTGACCCAAGACGCTCGCCGAGCTGCCCCTGCATTGTGTCCTCATAGGCATTCATCAGCGACTCTACATAACTGTCGCCGAGAGCTATCACCGGATGCGAGCCCGCACGGTATTCGAAGGGTGCGATGTGACCATAGTTGTTCGTGGTTCCATGATGGATGTTCAGCATCTCCCACGTTCTCGAGTACGTGTACGGCCGGCGCGCCTCGTACCCCTGCAGCGGCCAGCGTTCCATCTGCCCGGTGCGGAATGTCCAGAGGGATACCGGCAGGAGCCTGAAGATACACTCCAGCACGAGCAGCGCCGCCAGCGCTCCCAGCGCAAGCCAGCTCAACCTGTAAAGGAGTGCGCGCACGTCAGAAGTTGAAGTAGATGAATTCGGAGACGCCGCGCGATCCATTGACCAAGGCAAGCAGGCCGATGATCACGCCGATCGAACCCAGGGAGAACCACGCCCACTCACCGCTCCTCTCGGATGCTGCGCGTGCAATTTCGCGGAAGCGGCCGATCAGCGTTTGCGAATTGGGACACGCCCAGGCAATGGCCAGCAGCGCCGCTATCCACGCCACCTGGCGCATCCCGCCAAAGGCATCGAGGTAACCGAATCGGATCCATCCGCCTTCCGCCGGCAGCCATGCTCCAAGCACAGCCTGCCATTCGATCGGAAGCACCAGCCCGTGCTGGCCGAACATTTCGTGGAGTATGCGCAGCGCCGCATCGAGGCTCGTCGCCCGGAAGAACACCCACGCGATCACGACGAACACGAACGTCGTGAGCAACGCCGCCACCCGGCCGAAACGGCTGCTTCGTGCCGGGTCGTGGCCGAGCAAGCTCACGCGCAGCGCACGCCAGCCGTGGTTCACGACGAGATAGATGCCGTGCAAGCCGCCCCAGATCACGAAAGTCCATCCGGCGCCGTGCCACAAGCCGCCCAGCAGCATCGTGATCATCAGATTCGAGTAGCGCATGAACGGCCCGTTGCGGTTGCCGCCGAGCGCGATGTACAGATAATCGCGCAGAAAGCGCGACAGCGTCATGTGCCAGCGGCGCCAGAAATCGGTGATGCTGGTCGCCTTGTAAGGCGAATTGAAGTTCAGCGGCAGGTCCACGTTGAACAATTTCGCCAGCCCGAGCGCCATATCGGAGTATCCCGAGAAGTCGAAATAGATCTGCATCGTGTACGCGAGCGCCCCGCCCCAGGCCTCCAGCGCGCTCAGCGGATAGGCCGGATCCGCCTCGAACACCGGGCCGACGTAAGGCTGTATGCCGTCGGCGAGAACGACCTTCTTGAACAGACCGATCAGAAAGAACGCGGAGCCAACGAGAAAATTGTCCAGCTGGAAGCGGTAGGTCTCGCTCCGCGCGAACTGGGGCATCATCTCGGCATGATGCAGGACGGGGCCGGCGATCAGATGCGGGAAATAGGTCACGAACAGCACGTAAGGAATGATCCTGGATTCCTGCACCTTGCCCTGGTAGGTGTCGACGAGGAAAGCGATCTGGGTGAAGGTAAAAAACGAAATGCCGATCGGCAGCACGACGCGGGCAAGCGTGAGGTGCGTATGCGCGATCTGGTTGAGGCTGTCGACGAAAAAGTTCGCGTACTTGAAATAGCCGATCGCGCAAAGGTTGGCGGCTACTGCCAGCACCAGCACGCACTTGGCCATGGAAAAGCGCTGCGCCGCCCGGTAGCGCAGGATAGCGCTCCCCGCGGCGAAATTGGCAGCGATCGAACCCAGCAGGAGCAGCACGTAACTCGGGCTCCAATAGCCGTAGAAGACGATCGAGGCGAGCGCAAGCCAGCTTGCGGCGCTGCGCAAATACCCGCGGGCGGAGAGCGCAAAGTACCCGGCCGCCGTAAGCGGCAGGAAAATCAGGAGGAATTCGTAAGAATTGAAGAGCACGCAATGTTCAGAGTATGCAATGTCCCCGCCGCCACCGATCGCGGAATCCAGCCGAGCTGCCGGCCGAGGCGCTCAGGTGGCGTGGTTCGAACTCCGCTTCATTCCGCTCTGCTCGGCTTGGGCTCCGCGCCCCGTGCGGGAACCGGCGTCGGGGTCCTCCACGCAGTGGGTTTCGGAGCGACCAGCTGGTAGGCAACCATCACGATGAGCACCTCGTAGTAGGGCAGGTCCCAGTAGGAGATGTTTACGAACGCCCCTCCAGACGCGTAACCGATCAGGCTGACCTGGATCGACTTGGCCAGAGTTACCGCCCACGCACAGTCGGGACGGTTGCGGCTCGCCCTCACTATTCGCCCCGCCGTCACCCAGGTCATGAATCCCAGCGTAAGAAACAGTGCGAGGCCCAGCCAGCCGTGCTCTCCCAGCATCTGGAAATAGATGCTGTGCGCGGTGTTGAGAAAGAGCGGATTGGGAGCGTACTTGGCCCACACCTTATACGAGTAGAGCTCGAAGCCTCCTCCCACCAGCGGCCGGTCGTTCGCAATGTTGATTGCCGCCTGCCAGCTATTCAGCCGTCCTTGCGCGGACATGTCCTCGTCGTAGGTCTCCGTGGTCTTCATGCGCTTCTCCCACGTTTCGGGCATGAAGCCGATGGCAACCGGAATGAGGATGACCAGCAGCAGTCCGGTGAGGATTTTCTTGTCGCTTTTCAACCACAGGAACAGAGTCGTTACCCCTATGGCCAGGAAGGCCCCGCGGGACTGGCTTCCCAGGACAGCGATACCGCTCAAACCCATGGCTCCATACGTCGCCAGCTTCATCCACGTCCTGGGCAGCGTGGTACTGAGATAGTACATGAGCGGTATGACCATAGTCAGCGCCACCGCAATGGCGTTGTTGTCAGAAATGAAGGATGAGCCGGGAGGGCCAAAGACCTTTTCTCCGCCACCCGTCGTGAGGGTGAATAGCCCTCCCTTCACACCGTAGAACCCCACCGACCCAACCAGAACCCAAACCAGGCTGTGAATGTGTTTGCGGGTTCGCAACAGCGCGGCTGCAACGAGCGCGAAGATGAACACCTTCATCACGTTTACCCATTGATCGGCCGCGGCATCCGGCATCAGAGCGAACATCGTCGTGATGCTCATCCAAAGCGGCAGCATGAAGAGAAGTATGGTGAAACCGTTGACGGGGAACTTCACCTCTTTCTGATGCATTATCATGGAGGCGATGGTAGTCAGCGCGATGAGCAACGCGTACGGCTGGGAGAGCGCAAATCCGAACGCGTGCTTGTGCGGCTGGAATATGCTCACCCACGCGTAGGTCAGTACCCCGATCCAGGGGTATTTGAGGATGCGTGTCAGCAGATAACCGACTACCAGCGTAACTGCGATGTCTCTCATGGTTCCTCGGCGCGGTGGTTCCCTGTCATCCGATCGTTTCTACCGTGGCGGCCAGCTCTTCGAGCATCAACGCATCCATGAAGAACTTAGCGGCCCAGTTCGGGAAGCGGTAGGCCATGTACTGGCCGTCTATCGGGTGCGATCCCTTCAGTGCCCCCCTGACTCCCGGTTCCGGGTGGTCGAGATCCTGTATGCGCATGTTGAAGCGATTGGCGCGCCGCGCGTGGTCCGCGAGCGACTTTTCGCCGGCGATCTGCGTCAGCCTCAACCAGTTGATGGCCATTTGCGAATTTCCGGTCACGCACGTCCATCGCGCTGCCGGGCTCCAATCGGGAGCCAGATATCCCGGAAGCGCGCCGTCGGGGCGCTGCTGCGCCGCTACCGCCCGCGCCATGCGCAAGGCGTGCTCGACGTATTCCGGCTTGTTCAGCGCGGCACCTACTTCCAGTATTCCGCGTATCGAATAGGCGATGGTGTGCGTCAGGGCTATGCCCCCGGGTGTCGTGGTAAGCGAGTTGTCAGGCAGCCAGCCGTTGGGCTGCGCCCGGTCGATCGTCCATTGCACGTTGTGGTCGGCCGCGGCGCGCCAGGACTCCCGCGCGCACACCTCATACGCACGCACCAGCCCGAACGCCGAACGGGTGTTGTAGCTGTTGAGTTTGGACGTTGTGAAGGGCGACGGAAACCGGCGCCAGGCGCCGTCGGCGTCCTGGGCCGCGACCAGCCAGTCGGCGGCGCGCTCGAGGGCGGACCTCATGTGCTCGTCCCCCGATTCCCGGTACGCGCGCGCCCACCCGAACAGTACCTGTCCGGTATTGAAGATGGTCGGCGCGACGACCTCGGCATCCATGTGGCCGGCGCGCACGGCGCCATCCGGCAACTGAACCTCGGCCTCCCATACGGCCATGCGATACGCCGCATCCGCGTATCCCGCTGCCCCGTAGTAGCGGGCGTAGTCATACAGCGTAGGAATGATGTATCCGGTCGTTTCCGGATAGGATGCATACCACGCGCCTTTGCGCAGGTCGTAGGAATGCGCCACACCATCGTCCGGCGTCGCACGCTGCGCCCTGAGGATCCACTCGGCGGCGCCTTGCACGTGCGCGCGGATGTCGCGGAGCGGGAAACGCGAGCTTCCCAGCTTGTCTTTCAGGAGGTAGAGGTAGCGCCTCATGCCGCTGTCCCCGGCCGCTGCCGCATGCCGCCCTGAGCCGCGCGCCCGTGCAATGCCTCCCCGAGCGCCCGGCACACGGCGCGCACGTCGCCATCAGCCATCGTGGTGCGGCTCGGCAATTCGACCAGCCGGCCCGACCACGCCTGCGCGTTCGCGGAATTGCAGTCCGGCAGCGTCAGCGCGCGGTATCCCGGGCGGTTTTCCACGCCGGCACGGCGCAAGTCAGCTCTCAGATTATCGATGTTCACGTCGTCCACTACCGCTACCATGAAACGGGTGAGGTACCGTCCCGCGGAATATTGCGGAAACCGCACTCCCTCAACCCCGCGCAACTCGCGTGCGAATAGTCCCGCGAGCCGGATCTTCGCCGCGCACCGCGCGGAAAGGTGCGTCATCTGGCGCAACGCGATGGCGGCGTCGAGGTTGCTCATGCGGGCCGGCACGAAGAAATCGCGCCCCACACGAAGCGAAGGCAGATAGTACATCCAGCTCGACACGTGCCGCCCCAGCGGTCCCAGGTGGGGAAGGATCAGATAGTTGGACAAGAAATACCCGAACTGGGCAACCCGTCCGCGCGGCGTGGAGAGTTGCTCGTACGCTTCCCTTACCGGGTGATCGAGCGCAGGAGTGTTCACCAGCAGCATTCCCCCCGAACCACGCACTCCGGTCACGACCGATTTCGACTGCGCAAAGCTCAGGATGCCCGCATCTCCGAAGCCGCCGAGCACTCTGCCGTTGTGCTCGACGCCAACGACCTGAGCGGCGTCGTCGATCATGAATACACCGGCCGTCCGGCATATTCTTTCGATTTCTCCGACCCGCGCGGGACATCCGTACATGTGCGGCACGATCACCGCAAGCGTGCGGTCGTCCAGCGTATTCTGGACCGCCGCCGGCTCGACGTTCAGGTCGTCTCCGACATCGGCGACCGTCCAGTCGAGACCGGCGCGCTCCACCGCGTGGGTCACGCCCGGGCAGATGTACGCCGGCACGACGACGCGCTTCCGCGCCGGCGCAAGCTTGCGCATCGCCACCAACGCGAGCCAGATCGCAGTGCGCCCGGCATTCAGCGCATAGGCGCCGTGCGCTTTGCTGAGCGCTCCGAGACGCTCGGCCAGCCGCGCCGGCTCGGGACCAGCGCTGACCCGCCTGGTCACGATGGCCGCCACGGCGCTCTTCAGCTCGGCGGGTCCCCACTCGGCGTATTGAAGTCGCTGCATCTCGGCTGTCCAGGGTGTCAAGCGCCTTGCGCGTGATTCAGTGCATTTCCGTGGTTGACGTATTCTTGCTTCTCACGTCCATCCGCTCCGCGGCAAACCGGCCAAGTATTCTTCGCCGCACTCCCCGCGCCCGCGCCAGCACCCACCGCCGCAGCCAGTAGAACCACGGTCCTGGGTCTGAGCAGCGCCAGTACGCGCTGCATGAAGGAAGCGCATCGAATTCGCCGTTACCGCCCTGCGCCGCGATCGATTGCCGGTCGGTCTCAGGCTCGCGCCACACGATGCGCATGGGACGGTTCGGCCGCAGCGCACGCGCCGGGCTGACCCCGGTTTCATGGCACCACGCCGCGAGCGGGATGTTGATGCCGTGGACAGTCGCGACCTCCTGCTGAAAGTCGGTGCGCGCGACCGTTGGCTCTATCATGTAGAACCTGCCGTCGCGACGGTCCCGCTTGTATTCCATGGATCCCATGCCGGTAAAGCCCACACCCGCAAAAAACCCCTGTGTGGCGCGCGCGAGCGCGTCGGCGTCTGTCCACGCCGCAGTGCAGCTCGCCGTGCCGCCGATCTTCGGCGGCCACGAGCGGATCTTGCGTCCGGGAAACGACGCCACCGTCGCGCCATTTTCCCCAACGTACTGAAGGCAAAAGTATACGTCGGAGTCGTCACCGTCGATCCATTCCTGTACTACCATGTCGGGCAACACCGGCGCGATCTCCGCGTACAATCGCTCGACGTCTGCCGGCGAGCGGACCACGTAGCCCTTCTTGAAGCGCGCGCCGTACTGATAGTTCTTTTCGGACGGCTTCAGCACGCAAGGGAATTTCAACGCGCGCAGTGCCGGTAGATCCTCGTGCGAGCGCAGATGGACGCAGCGTGGCACCGGAGCGCCGCAGCGTTCTGCCAGTTCCTGAAATCCCTGCTTATGCATAAGCGCCATCAGGGTGTCGTGGGCGGGAAGCCGGATCCGATAGCGGCTCGCGACAGCGTCGCGGTGTTCCGACACCGTACGCACGGTCTTCTCCTCCGTCAGGAACAGTACGGGACTTTCGCCGGCGTCGCGCGCGAGCGCTTCGAGCGTAGCGATCAGCGCAGGTCCCTCGACCGGTGAGACCACGCGCTTGCGTGCGTGCCTCGAGTCCATTGCGACGAATCCGGTCGCAGCCGCCACGACTGTAACGGGAACGCCTCCGGCGCCCAGGCTCCGAATCACGCCCAAGGCATTCAAGCCACCGCCTACCACGACGGCTGACACGTTACTGCCACTCATGCCATTTTCGCTTCCGTGATTGTCCCCAATGCGCACGCACCAGCGGTAACTAGAAGCTATCTTGAGCGGGAAAGGTGGCGCTTTGCCTGCCCTGTTCGAAGTACACGGGAAAAACCGGGTGCCTGAAAACTGGTGAGAATACGCTATTTATCCTGAAAAATCCGCCAATTACGTGCCGCTCCTAAAGCAAGATACGTGCCATCCGAAACAGCGAGGCCGATGATTGCGAGCAGGAAAATCCTATTTCGGACGGGTACTTAGACTGCATCCGTAACGTACACGGGTAGCAGACAGGTTGTCCTTGGCTCCAGACCGACCGAGCTGGCGAGAAACCGTCGGGGTGATGCCTGAGCCGGGTCTACACCGGCGCGGTAGCCGCTGAGCTTCCGGTATCGACCCGCTGGCGGTTTGCGGCCGGTGTGCGTTTCTGGAGCTCCGACCAGATTTCGAACTGGGAAACCTGAAGCAGCTTGCCCGTAGCGTCCGCTTCGCCTTTCCTGTGGCGCTCGAAATCCGCTAGTACGCGCTGCAGATTGTAGATGCCGCGCTCGCGCGCATCGCGGCTATGCAGCAGGTCGAGCACGGCCTCGTAGAGTACGCCGCCCAGCCATTTCCCTGAAGACGTCGGGAAGCCCATCTTGTCGACACGGCTGCGCACCGACTCGGGTATTCGGCCGCGCATCGCCTCCCGCAGGACATACTTGTTCCAGGGCCCGTGCGTCTTCCACTCCGGCGGCAAGCCGAGCACGAAAGAGACCAGGCGATAGTCGAGAAAGGGCACTCGCGCCTCGATCGAATGCGCCATCGAATTGCGGTCTTCCACACGCAGATAAAGCGGCAGGGGGCTGCTGGCGACGGAGTGCGCGAGGCTTGCCTTGAGAGCATCCCCGACAGACCCCTCGGGACTTCCCTCCGGCAGGGACTGCGTCAACTGGGGCGTGAACCACGGGTGAGCCCGCAGCCGTTCCACTTTCTTTCGCCACGAAAGCACCCGGTAGGCGGACACCGCGCGCAGCCGGGATTGAAGCAAGCGCCGCAGTTGCCGCAGATATAAGTGGCTGCGGTTCCCGCCGTGTGCGGCGGTATAGCGCCCTATCTCGCGCCATGCCTCCAGCACGTCCCCGCGATCGAGCAAGGTCTGCCAGTAGGCTCGAAAATAGTCCCCATAGCCCGCCAATGTTTCGTCGGCTCCTTGCCCGTTCAAGATCACTTTGAGCCCATTCGCCGCCGTCATCTCCATCAGCGCATACCCGACGAGCGGCTGCAGCGAATGCACCGGCTCGTCCTGGAACCACAATACCTTTTCCAGCGTGTCCCACAGCTGGCGGGGCGTCTTCTCGAGCCGCTGCGCCTGCGCTCCCGTTTGCGCAATCGTGTCCGAAATGTACTGCGATTCGTCGTGCTCGCGTGACATATAGCAGAACGCCATGAGCGGGTCCGCGGCTCCTGCGGCCGTACGCAATCGTGCAGCCGCACAAATTATCGAGCTGGAATCGAGCCCGCCGGAGAGATGCACGCCGACGGGAACGTCGCTGCGCATGTGCAGCCGCATGGAGTCCTCGAACAGCTCGGCAAAGGACGCTGCGGGGTCGGCGCATTCGACCGGGGGCACGTCCTCAATTCGCCAGTAACGCCACTCGCGGTAGGTGCCGTCGGGGCTCAACTCGAACGCGGTGCCCGCACCGAGCTGCTCGATGCCTCCATAGAACGTATGCGTCGTCGTATCCAGCAGACCGTTGATGAGGAAATCGGCGGCGACCGGCCAGTTGATGCCCGCCTCGCACAGCCCGGATGCGCGGATCGCCTTGATCTCGGAACCGAACAGCCAGCAGTGGGCGGCGCGGTATTTGAACAGGGGCTTGATCCCGAAACGGTCGCGCGAGCCGAACAGCCTGCCGCTGCGCCGGTCGTGGATCAAAAACGCCCACATCCCGTTCAGCTTCGCCAGGCAGTCCGCGCCCCATTGTAGGTAGGCGTGCAGCAGCACCTCGGTGTCACCGGTCGAGCGGAAGACATGCCCCAGCCCCAGCAGCTCCTCCCGCAGCTCCCGGTAGTTGTAGATCTCGCCATTGAAGACGATCGTGCAGCTGCCGTCGAGCGTGGACATGGGCTGATGCCCGGATGGCGTCAAATCGAGTATGGACAGGCGCCGGAAGCCCAGCCCCACTGGACCCGAGTAATAGCTGCCGCTGTCGTCAGGCCCGCGATGAAAGATGATCTCTGTCATGCGCTCGACCACCTCGCGGTCGGCCGGCGCCCCGTTTATACCCAGCATTCCTGCAAAACCGCACATACTCGGCTAAGTCATTGCCGGATCAGCAACGCAGCGTCTGGCGCTGTTACGCGCGGGTACCCGAGGCCCACAGCGACCAGCCCCAGCGTCGAGCCCATGGTTTTAACGCCCAGAGAGGAACGTATCGCAGACCTGGCAGCATCATGTTGAACAGCAACCGCACTTCCTGTCCCCGTGCCTTGATTTCAAGCCGCGACACGTGGGGACCGAGGAGCCTGCGCACTTCGGATCGGCTCACGGGCCACGTGTGGGGATTGCCTTCCGCTTCACTGGCGTCCGTATAGCGGCTTGCCAGCGCAACGGGATCGAGAAAATCACTTTCGTTATGGACGAATCCCTCCCGGTAACATACGCGCCAGTAGTAGTAAAAGGAGTGGCGATGGTAGAGCATCAGGCCGAACTCACCACCTGGCTTCAGTACGCGCATCATTTCGCGGAGGGATTGGCCGAGGTCCGGGGAATGGTGCAACACGCCGAAACTGTAGACATAGTCGAAATCTCCATCTTCGAAAGGCAAACTTCTTCCGTCGGCCTGGACTATTTCCGCGGCAAGCCCCAACATGGCAAAGCGCCGCCGGGTCATCTCGACCGAAAACGGCGCGAGGTCAACGGCGCTTACCCGCGCGCCGTGCCTGGCCCACAGCGATGCCATTGCCCCCATTCCGCATCCGATCTCCAGCACGCGCTTTCCCCGAAATCGCTCATAAGGAAAAATCCGGTCGAATGGCGCCTTGTCGTGAAGCTCGGGGCTCCAGGCGTACATCTTGGCATCCGCACTGCTGAAGAATGCTTCGTCATCAAAAGAATGTCGCTCGCCGTGATGCATGGCCTGCCCATGCACGTCCCCATAGCTCATAGGATTGGCCGACCACCACGCGCCGACTTCGCTTGTCTTGTCCGGTTTCATCTGCGGCCTCGGAACACGTCCAGCAGAACCAGCAATGGCGTAACGAAAACAAAAATCAGCAGGAATCCGAATTCTGGCAGCCTGTAGGCCTCGAGAAAGCGTCGTAGCGCCAACCGGCGGCGCATCTCATTGTCGAGCCTGAACAGCCGTCGACGGCCGTTGAGAGCCAGGATGCGCTTGAGCGGCCAGCGCGAACAAACCTCGCGTTCAAGTCGGCGACAATCGATGCCGATGGAATCAGGAAACAACAGCACGATAGTGTCGGCCTCCACCAGGCGGTCGATCGGAAGCTCCTCATCGACCAGAACGAGACTTCCGCCGGGAAACGATGCCGTGAACAACGCTTCCATGTAATCACGGGGCCGGACTTCGGCATTCGCTACCACATGCCGTCGCCACACCGCAAGCAGACCGGTGCGCGGCTGCACATAGTCAGCTCGCAGGTGCAGTAGTCCGACGATCCTGGAGCCAAATAACGAATGGCATTCCGACTCTGACATCATCACACCTCACGCTAGCATACGGTTTCAGATCGTACTTGCGACTCGCATGGCGTTGCTGATTATCCCCTGAAGACGCCCAAGACTTCCTTCACGCCGTCGCGATTGAAAACGACGGTGAGTGTCGCGTAGGCAGCGACCCCCGTCAACACCAGTAACACCAGCTGCACGTACTCGCCCATCTGTGGAGCGAGCAAGTAACGCACCGCAGTCACTGCGAGGTACATGCCAGCGCATGCAACCACTGACGGCGCCATCGAGCGGAGAATGCTGCGAGCACCGAGCCCCAACACCGGGGTGAACAACCGAATCGACTGGGCAAATACCAGCGGAAACGCGATGACCCATGCCAGGGCTATGCCGACGAGTCCCCACACGCTGCCTATGGCAAACGCAACGGGCATAACCAGCGATGCGATCAGCACCTGCTTGGTGGAAACATCGGCACGGCCAATGCCGTTTGCCGCCGTCACCATGAACGGCAAGAACATATGGACCGGCATGATAAGCGCCAGCAACTGCAGGGGCACGATCGCTGCCACCCATTTTTCGCCGAGCAGCACCCGCACCAGCTCGGGTGCGACGCTCGACATCCCCCACAGCGTGGGGAACACGGCGAAGCTCAGCAGTCGCACCGCCATCAGGAAGTGCGACGCATATCGCTCGCGATCATGCTGGATCCGGGCGAACGCCGGAAACGCGACCTGATTTATGAGCGCTGAGAGCTTGTTGGCCGGCAGCGTGGCAAGGTGCATCGCGACCGAATAAATGCCCAGCAGTTCCTTGCCGAGGAGTTTGCCGGCAATAATGGTATCGGCCTGCGAGTACCAGAACCAGAGGATGCGCGTAATGGTGAGGTTGCCGCCGTAGACCACTAGCTCCCTTGTGCCCCGGAACGAGAAAATCGGCCACTTCAGGAATGGGGAAGCGATATTGTTGATCACGGCGACCCACGCGGCGCTGACCAGAGTTCCCCACACAAGCGACCAGACGCCTGCCCCCGCCAACGCGAGCACGAGCGTGGTGACGCTCGAGACTATCGTCGCGGACAGCGCGATGAGTGACATCGTCTTGTAGTGGAGCTCGCGGGCGAGCAGCGCTCCGGGGATCATCCCCAGGGCACTCAGCAGAAAAGGGACTGCCAGCGCGCGCACGATCACGGTGAGTCGCTCTTCTCCGAAGAATGCAGCCACCAGCGGCGCCCCGAGGAAGATCACAGCGAACAGGACGCCGTTCACGACGATCGCGAAGCCGAACATTTGTCTCAGCTTGCGCTCGTCCAACTCGGGTGCCTGCACCACGGCTGTGCCGGCGCCGAACTGCGACATCATCCCGAAGAACTCCACGAACACGGTCGCCATCGCCAGCAGCCCGTAGTCGGCCGGGCTTAGTACGCGGATGACGACAATGGTGATGATCCAGCTCACGGCCTGCCCGGCCAGCCGGCCGCCGGCCGACCAGTACAGCCCCGAGACTACGGTCCGGCGGAAGCTCACGCGCTTACCAGCACAGCCCGACCACCTTGCCGCGCAGCGACCGGTCCGCCGGAATACTCACCAGGTCGAGCACGATCTGGTCCGCGCGCACATGGCGAGCAAGAGCGTCGAAGACCTGCGCGCCGCTCAGCCCTACCACGAGCAACTCGGATTCGGCGATGACGCTCTCGATATCGCCGCGCATGACCGACGCAATGTGAGGAACGTGCTGCTCGATGAAACGCCGGTTCGCGCCGAGCAGGCGCGACAGGTGCACGTCCGGGTCGTAGACGAGCAGGTTGAGTCCCTTGCCGATGAACTGCTCGGCGATCGCCACCAGAGGACTTTCGCGCAGATCGTCGGTTCCCGTCTTGAATGAGAGCCCGATCATCCCGACGCGACGGCAGCCCGACGCAAGGACTTTGGTGATCGCGTGGTCTACGTGCGCGCGGTTGGAAACAAGCACGTTCCCGAGCATCGGCAGCTCGACGTCGCGGCTCTTCGCAAGGTACATCGTCGAGCGCAGCTCCTTGGGCAGGCACGAACCGCCGAAGGCAAAGCCCGGCTTGAGATAGGCCGGGGAGATGTTGAGCTGCCGATCCTTGCACACGAGATCCATCACCTGAAACGGATTCACCCCCAGCGCCTCGCACAACCGCGCGGTCTCGTTGGCGAACGTGATCTTCAGGGAATGAAAGTTGTTGCAGGTGTACTTGACCATTTCCGCGGCCCGGATCGACGTCGCGAGGAACTCGCACGGCAGATGGCCGAATAACTCGCGCAGGCGCGCCACGGCCGCGTCGGCGTTTGCGCCAACCACGGTATACGGCGGCCTGTCGTAATCCCTGATCGAAGTGCCCTCGCGCAGAAATTCGGGCTGGAAACAGACGTGAAAATCCCTGCCGTCCTGCTTGCCCGACTCCTGCTCGATAATAGGCTTCAACACATCCTCGACCGTGCCCGGCACGAGCGTGGATCGGTACACGAACACGTGGCCGCCGGACTTGGCGCGCACGGCTTTGCCCAGCTCGCGCGTGAGCTTGATCACCGCCGACTGGTCCTGGCTGCCGTTGGGCGCGGAAGGCGTGCCGACGCAGATCAGTGATAGCTCGGAGTCGAGCACTGCCCGGTTCACGTCCGCCGTCACGGAAACGCGCCCGCCCGCGGCAACTTGGGCCATCAGCTCCACCATGCCTTCCTCGACCACCGGGGTCTTCCCGCTGCGGATCAACTCGAGCTTGGCCGGATCGATATCCACGCCGATCACGGAATGCCCATCGCGAGCCAGACAGGCGAGCGAGACCGCGCCGACGTAGCCCAGACCGAAGATACTGATTTTCATGAAATCAACTCAAAAGACAGGTGCATATGACGGCGCCCGTTTGCTCAACCGCGCTGCAGCCTGCCCAGCTTGCGCATTTGCTTCAAGGCAATCAGATTGGTGAGGGTGTACAGCCCGTCCCATCTCAGCCGGAGGGACTCGGCGCGGGGGTAGAACTCCGTGATATCCGCCGGCAGGCCGGCGACTCCGCGGCTCTTGAGGCAGGACCCCAGCAACTGAAATTCATAGTGCCGCCGTCCGTAGCGGATCGCGCGCTTCCAGTAGACCTTCCAGTCCGCCGGGCGCAGTGGGGATATCGGCTCGAATTCGAAGGACGCGTCCGCGCACGCCACGATCCGCTGGTGATCGAACTCGTTGCGCTCAGGGGCCAGATCCCACTTGATGAGCGCGCCGATGAGACCGTCGTCGCCCTCCAGCTTGAGCGGAATGCGCACGCGCAACGCGCGCAGCCGCTCCACGAAAGCGCCCCGCAGCGAATACAGATTCGCCACCAGGCCGTGCATCCGCAACAGCTCGTCCCGGTCGCGAGCGACATTATGGCCCGATGCCGGCACCGCGGATGCGGCGTGCGCATGCGGCTGCGCCCGCAGGGCGCGCGCCATGACATTGAACGAGCCGCGCGTCACCGTGGCGTCGCCGTCCATGAAGAAATAGACCTCGCGGCCCGGGCAACGAGACGGCACGGTTTCGTGGACGAAGACATTCCAGGCGTTGCACTTGTCGCCCACGGGAATCGACACCAGATGCACTTCGGGCCCGGAGCGGGAGTATGCGCGCACGACCTCTTCGGTCCGGTCGGTACAGCCGTTCGCCATCACGAACACCTCGAACCTTCGATCCGGGTCCGCCGCGAAGACGCTGTCCAGGCACGCCGCTATGTGGCGCTCCTCGTTGTAGGCGAGGACCATGACCGGCCAGCGAGCCGTGTCGGTCTCGGCTTGCGCTGCTCGTGGTGCGCTCATGCAGTCCTCTTCGTTCGCATCGGCCATGTATCAGTGACTGAATCTCGCATTGAGTTTGGCCCCCGCCGGCCGGTCGGCGAAAGACGCAAGGCAGCGCTCGATCACGCGGTCGAGGCGCTGCATCGAGCGGCCCCAGTCATGGTGAGACAGCATGCGGCTGCGGCCCGCCGCTGCGAGACGGTCCCGCTCGCTGCGATCCTCCAGAATGCGCAGCACCGCAGCGCTGTGCTCCTCGGCGCTGTTCGCCACCAGAAAGTGCTCCTGAGCCGCAGCATCCACGCCTCCCGCCGCCACGCCGCTCGTCACTACCGGCACGCCCGCGGCCATCGCCTCCAGAATCTTGTTCTGCGTGCCGCGGGCTATGTTCAGTGGTGCGACCATCAGGGCGGAGCGATACAGGTAGGGACGCACGTCGGGCACCGAGCCCGTTACGGTAACGCCGCGCAGTTCTCCGAGCTTCCTCACCGCCGGCGTGGGATCGGCGCCGACAATCATGAGCTTCGTTTCCGGGCGCCGCGACTGCACGCGCGGGAGCACGTTGGCGCAGAACTGAAACATGCACTCCTGGTTCGGATAGTAGTCCATGCGTCCGACGAAGCAGATCGTGTCACCCTCGTATTGCGCCGCGCTGGGGGCGAAGTAGGAGCTATCCACTCCGTTCGGGAACCAGTCGGTCGCAACGCCCGTGCGATAGCCCTCCAGCGTTTCCCACTCCGCACGTGTGGTCGCTGTACACATATCGAACGCGACCGCAAGGCGCTTTTCCTCGCGCTCGAGCTTCACGCCCTCGAGCCAGTATCCGGCGGCGAGCGGAAACGGCTTGTAGCGCGCATACTCGAGCCACTTCTGCGAGTCCATGTCGCCGAAGTCGAGTATCTTGGGGATGCCGCGCGTTCCGGACACGTACTGCGCCACCGACGAGCAGTGGACAAAGATGAGGTCGAAGCGCTCGCGCGTGAGCAGGGCGCGCACCTTACGCGCCAGCGCAGCTGAATGGAAATAGCCCATGGAAGACGGGACGGGGGTCGGCACCCGCAGCACCATCCGCCCGACCTGGATCGGATTGCTCACCTCGGCCATCTCATAGCGCGCGCAAAACGGGGCGATGCCACCGCCTTCCCGCGCCTCCGTTGACGAGCGTGCAAGCGAAGCCACCGTCACCTCGTGAGTCGCGGCGAGATGCTTGATCATGTTGAAGGGCCGGATCTTCCCGCCGCGCTTGGGCGGGAACGGAAACCGGTGACAGATATAGAGAATTTTCAACACCCTGCTCCATTAACCGCCAGTGGCGCCGGCCTGCTCTGAACCCCGGATATTACGTAACACATTGATGTAATTAATTAATATGTCTTTTGCCGCAGCCCGTGGCGGAGGCCGGAGCGCACCAATAAGCAATCTTGATGCCCGCTCGCCGAAGCCTCGATGGAACCGCCACCGGCGATACTCCGTCCTTGCCGTTAACGCCGCCCCTCTGCCGCCAACGGCGGTGTCGGAGAGCCCTGCAACATGCCCTTAAGCTCGTCGGTAACGTCCGCTGGTGTGCGTCCATCCAGGTACAGCCGGGACCATACCTCCAAGTTGACGAGCGCGAGCAGCCGGTCCGTGCCGTCGATGCGGTTGTCCTCGTGCGCGCCGATCAGATCACGAATCGCTGCGAAATGGAACAGCCCGCGACCCTTGACCTGCGGTTCCGCGAGCAAGCCGCGCACGAGCGGTGCCAGCTCGCCTTTCAACCATGCGCCCATCGGCGTGCCGAAACCGCGCTTCTGGCGCTCGAGTATATCCGGCGGCAACAAGCCGGAAACGGCCTCCTTCATAAGGTGCTTGAGCCTGCCGCCGCGGATCTTCACTTCGTCCGGCATGCGTGCGGCCAGCTCGACGAGCTCGTGATCGAGCAGGGGCACCCGGCATTCGAGCGACGTAGCCATGCTCATCTTGTCGGTGAGGAGCAGCAGATCGTCGGGCAGCTGCGTCTCCGCGTCGACCGCGAGCATGCGATTCAGCGCCTCCTCGCCGCCGGCGTGGCGAAACGCGGCCGCGATCATGTCCGGAGGCGCGGCGCCGTCCGCGCGCAGCAACCGCCGGACATCGTCCAGCGGGAATACCTGGACATAGGCCCGATACCGCTCCTCGAACGGGAGGTCGGCGCTTTGGAGGAAGCCCTTCGCCAGGCGCGAAAAGTTGAGCAGCGGGGAATGCCGGTCGCTCGGCAGGCGCTCGCCCACCGCGGATGCGGCCCGCCGTGCCCATGACGGCAGCCGGTCGAAGTATGCCTGGTAATGGTTTCCGAGGTAGCGCCGATACCCGCCGAATAGCTCGTCCCCGCCCACGCCGGACAGGATGACGGTCACGTCGCGGCGGGCGAACTCCGACACCAGGTAAGTCGTGATGAATGCAGTGTCGGAAACCGGCTCGTCCATGTGCCAAAGCAGGCGCGGCAGCAGCGCTACCACGTCGGGCCGCACGACGATCTCTCGATGGTCCGTGTGGAACCGCTCGGCCATCTGGCGCGCGTACGGCAGCTCGTTGTAGTACTCATCCGCGGCGGTCCCTTTGAACCCGATGGCGTAAGTCCGTATCGGCTGATCGCTGTGCGCCGCCATGTAGCCGACTACGGTGCTCGAATCGATGCCGCCCGACAGGAACGCTCCAATCGGCACGTCGCTCACCATCTGCATGCGCACCGACTCCTCCAGCCGTGCGCGGGTCTGCTCTATCCAGTCACGCTCGCCGAGCGTACGGTCAGTCACCTCCGGAATGCGCCAGTAGCGGCGCTCCTCGATGCGCCCGCCCTCGACGGTGAGCAGGCTCGCCGGGGGCAGCTTCGTTATGCCCCGAAAGATCGACTGCGGCGCCGCGACGTAGCCGAGATTGAGATAGGAATGCAGCGCCGTGCGATCGATTTCCGCCGTGACGCCCGGCAGCGCGAGGAGCGCTTTCGCCTCGGACGCGAACGCGACCCGGCGCGCATCCCGATAGACGTAGATCGGCTTGACGCCCAGGCGGTCGCGTCCGACCACGAGGCGCCGCCGGCGCGCGTCCCACAACGCGAAGCCGAACATGCCGTTCAGCCGCTGGACAAATTCATCGCCGTGCTGCGCGTAGCCATGAAGGAGCACTTCGCTGTCCGAACCGGTCTTGAAGTGCTGGCCCTGCGTCTGCAGCTCGCGTCGCAGTTCCCGGAAGTTATAGATCTCGCCGTTGCACACCAGCCATAGCGTGCCGTCATCGTTCGATAACGGCTGATGTCCGCCCGAGAGGTCGATGATGGAGAGGCGCCGCATGCCGATCGCGCACGGGCCGTCGACGTGCAGCCCCTCGTCGTCCGGACCGCGGTGCATTGTGACCCGCCCCATGACGGGCATCAGCGCCGCGTCGGCAGGCGCGCCGTCAAGGTTGATGATTCCGTATATCCCGCACATCGCTAGATCCGCCTACGTCGCAACGGCTTTGCTGACTACGTGGCGGTACTTGCCCGAGGCCTCGGCCGGAATGTCCGCCACCATGTCGATGTCGATACGCACCTGCCCGAGCCTCTGGGCCATGCCGGCACGGATCCGCTCGACGTTGCTCGGGTCGAAGCCCTCCTCCACCACGAGCAGCACGCGCGTGTGCTCGACGCTCTCCTGCACGATTTTGAACTTGCTGATGCCGGGCAGATCGCGCACGACGTAGACGAGCGCGAGACCGTGCATGACCGTGCCGTCGTGCGCGATCACGAAGTCGGTCGTCCTGCCCTGGAGCTCTCCGATCAGCGGCAAGCTTCGGCCACACGTGCAGCTGCGACTCCCGAGCACGCCGACATCGCCGGTGCGGTAACGGATGAAGGGGAAGCTCCCCGTCGCCATATTGGTGATCACGATCTCTCCCGCGGTTCCCGGGGGCTGGAGCTTGCCCTCGGCATTCACGATCTCGACGATGATGTCCTCTGCCGTGATGTGCATGCCACCGGCGGGGCATTCGTGGGCGATGAAGCCCGCG
>DATFWO010000218.1:0-3604 GCA_035259205.1 Burkholderiales bacterium
GGCTCACCATTGTCCGGTAAGGACTTAGCGCAATTCTCCGCTGACACTCACGCGGTCGGTTGCGTCTGGGTTGCGGATGGTTGCGCGTCGTCGAGCAAGTCGACGGTTCTAAGCCCCGTCATTCTTCGCGATCGCGCAGGCCCTGAATCTAGAAGGCGTCCCGGACCCTCGAAAGAGAGCCTGGAGTCCGTGTCGGTTTTCAAAACCTATGGACCCCTGCGTGAGGAGTTTTTCAAAACCTTTCCCCCTCTGAGCTGAGGGTTTTTCAAAACCTTTCCCCCCTCGTCTGACCGCGCGGTAAACACCTCCGGCCCGGGCTTCGGCCCGTCGCAGGAGGCTCTGGATGTATCGCGAGGTCACGATGGTCGAAATCACCGAAGTCTTGCGCCTGTGGCGCGACGGCCTGCCGAAGAAACGCATCGCCGCGCGGCTCGGGCTGGATCCGAAGACAGTCCGTCGCTACCTGACGACCGCGGAGGCCGTCGGACTGCCGCGCGACGGCGGGGCCCTCACCGACGCGCAGGTCCGCGACGTGTTGCTCGCGCTGCATCCGGCCGGTGGCCGTCCACGCGGCGACGGCCGGGCGCGCTGCGGCGAGCACCAGTCGACGATTCAGCATTGGCTGCAGCATGGTATTCGGCTAACCAAGATTCGGAAGCTGCTCGCCCGCCAGGGTGTGGTGATCACCTACGCCACGCTCCATCGCTTCGTCGTCGTCGAGCTCAATTTCGGCCGCGCGGCAACGACGATTCCCATCGTGGATGGCGCCGCGGGGGAGGAGCTGCAGGTCGACACGGGCTGGGTCGGCTGGCTGACGCTTACCGGCCAAGAGCGGCGATTTCGGGCGTGGATCTTCACCGCCGTCCGCTCGCGCTATCGGTTCGTCTATCCGACGTTCGAGGAGACGACGGCCCGCGCCATTGAAGCGTGCGAGGCGGCGTGGGCCTTCTTCGGGGGCGTCTTCAAGGTCCTTATTCCAGATACCACGCGCGCCATCATCGCGACGCCGGATCCGCTGACCCCGCGCATCACGCCGGCCTTCCTCGAATATGCCCAGGCGTGCGGCTTTCACATCGATCCGGCACGCGTGCGCCATCCTCGCGACAAGGGGCGCGTTGAGCGCGCCGTAGCCACAGTCCGCGATGACTGCTTCGCCGGCGAGCTGCTGACGTCCCTTGAGGACGCGCGCGCCTTGGCGATGCGCTGGTGCCGCGAGGAGTACGGTGGCCGGCGACACAGTCGCACGCAGCGCTTCCCACGCGAGCACTTCGAGGCGGAGGAGCACCCGGTGCTCCGGCCTCGCCTGGCAGTCCCGTACGACATTCCGTTGTGGAGTGAGCCAAAGGTCGCCCGCGATCAGCACGCCCAGGTGGCCAAAGCCCTCTACTCCTTGCCGCGACAGTACGTCGGGCGCACGCTGCGGGCGCGCGCCGACCAGCACACCGTCCGCTTCTACGACGGCGCCGTGCTCGTCAAGGCGCATCCGCGCGCGGCGGCCGGTGGCCGCGCGACGGACGCGATCGATTTCCCCGCCGAGCGCACCTGGTATGCGCTGCGTGATGTCCATGCGCTCGAGCGCCAGGCGCGCAGCTACGGCGAGGCGGTGGGCCGCTTCGCCGCCACGCTGCTCGACAATCCGCTGCCCTGGACGCGCATGCGACGCGTCTATGCCTTGCTCGGCCTGGTGCGGCGGTACGGGGCGGCGCGCGTCGACGAGACGTGTGCGACCGCTCTCGCCGCCGAAATGCTCGATGTCCAGCGGCTGCAACGTACGCTCGCGCTCGCCCAGCCGCCGGCCGTCGCGACGCCCGCCCGCGTCCTGCCGCTCACCCGATTTCTGCGCCCGGTGACCCAATACGCGTTTGCCGCTGTCACCGGCCGCGCGTCGTTCAGAAGGAGAGGCCGAATGACCGCCGATGCGATCAGTCCCGATCTGAAGACCGTCCTGCGGCGCCTGAAACTTGGGCGCATGCTCGACACGCTGCCCGAACGACTCGTCCTCGCGCGGCACCAGAAAATGCCGCATCAGGACTTCCTCACCCTCGTCCTGGGCGATGAAGCCACCCGGCGCGACAGTCTCGCCGTTGCCCTCCGCGTCCAGCGCGGCCATCTCGACCCGGCGCTGCACCTCGACGCCTGGGATCCGACCGCCAAGGTGACCTTCGATCGCGCGCTGCTCAATGAGCTGACGACCTTGCGGTTTCTCGAGGCGCATGCGCACGTCGCTATCGTCGGCCCCGTCGGCGTGGGGAAGACGTTTCTGGCCCGCGCGCTCGGCCACATCGCCTGTCGGCGGGGGCGCACCGTGCTCGCCATCCGCACCGACCACATGCTGAAAACCCTGAAGCACACCCGGCTCGATAACAGCTACGAAGTCGAAGTCCGCAAGCTGCTCGCCGTCGATCTGCTGATCCTCGATGATTTTGCCCTCGACACACTCGACCCGACCGAGAGTCGCGACCTCTACGAAGTCCTGACCGAGCGCCACCGCGCCGGCTCGATCATCGTGACGTCGAATCGCGGGCCCGACGAATGGCTTATCACGTTCGCCGATCCGCTCCGTGCGCAGAGCGCGATCGATCGCTTCACCAGCAACGCCTACGACCTGGTCATCGACGGCGAGTCGTATCGGCAGCGGCTCAAACCGACACTGAAGACCGCGACACGGTGAGCGGCCGTGGAAATGCCGCCGCCGTGGAAACCACAGAACGGTTTCCACCGCGGCTTGGATCTCGCTGGAGAACGCGAGATTCCCACATTCCCACCGCCGACCCTCATCATCATCGGAACGAAGAACGAACGGAGGACTGGACAGCGCCAACACGATCAGGCACGCTCACGGCGCGGCAGACGAACGGGAACTCCGGGGGAAAGGTTTGAAAATCCGGGGTCCATTCCTTCTGAAAACCGACAGTCCGAGCACTATTCACGGCCACGCAGAGTCCCGCGACCTCGGTTTCCATAGCGCCTGCGAGAGCACCCGAATCCCTTCGCGCAGGACGTCACCATCTTGTTCTTCGAGGAGCTTGCCAACGAACGCCGACAGATCCATTCTGGGCTTCGCCATCGCGTCAACACCTCCGTGTTGTCCTTCTCCGCCACAGAGAACTCACGGAAAGATGCGCGATGGCGGCTCTCGCTATCTACGCCGTCCCGCTTACCGAATTCCCACCACGTCCTGGGACTCTAACTCGCAGGCGCCTTCATGATCGCAACCTGCTACTACCCTAATACCGAAGGCTAGGAACAACGAAGCCGGATTCATTAAATCTTCCTCCATCGTGATTGTAGACTCGCCTGCGTGCAGAGAGAGCGGGGACAGAAGGTCGATGTTCGTGAGTGGAAGATCATTTCAGCAAAGTGATGCTAACCAGACGTCCGTCGAGGTATGCGTTTCCGTCAGTTCCACGCTCAAACACCAACGTTGTCGGAACCCCCTTTTCGGGAAGTTCGTGAGCCTCCACCCAATATGAAAAAAAGAAATCCACCTCCGGCCCGAATCCTTCCTCTCTATTAGAGAGTACGCGAGTTACTACCGCCTGCCGCTCTGGCGCAGGGTTGTCGGACAATATATTGAACTTGAAACGTTGCCCCACCTGAATTT
>DATFWO010000219.1:0-37728 GCA_035259205.1 Burkholderiales bacterium
CACACGTATTTGCGCAGGCGCGGCTGAGCGGTGTCGGGATCGATTTCCACGTACACGATGTGGGTCTCGAATGAGTAACACGGATAGATCTGCACCGTTCCCTCGGGTGTCGGAAGAGCGCCACCCGTCGGCACCTCCCAGACGAATTTCGCCTGCAAGCCCGGCTCGAGCCCGGAGGGCATGTGGTGATACCTGCGGTGCGCGATTGTCACGAGATCCATCCACGACAGGCGCTTTTCCGGATGGCCGCGGACCGAGGCGTTCCCCTCCGCGTATTCGACCGCCTCGACGGTGCAGCTTAGGTTGTGCGCCGCGATCTCGATCAGTGCCTCGCGTATCCTCCGCGCGGCGCCCGCCGCCGCGCCGCCCAGCATGATCGCCATGCGGCTGCCGACGGGGCTGTTGGACGGCAATGCGTTCAGCGAATCCGCATGCACTACCCTGATCTCCGCGGGATCGCGCTCCAGTACTTCGCCCACTACCGTCGCCACCAGGGTCTCGTGCCCCTGCCCGGAAGACGAGGTACCCATGACGCCGGTGATGGAGCCCGAGAGATCGACGCGCACGAGGCACGAATCCATCCACGTCGTCGTGTCGTTCTCCGGGTTGAGCAGCGGCTCGAACGCGGAGTTGCCGCCGCTCGGCTCGAGACAGGTCGAGATGCCGATGCCGGCGAGACGGCCCTCCTCGCGCGCCCTGGCCTGGGCGGCGACGAGCGCCGGATAGTCGATCGCGGCGAGCGCCTTGTCGAGCACCTCATGGTAATCGCCCGAGTCATAGGTCGACCCGGTCGGAATGCGGTACGGGAACTCCTCCTTGCGGATGAGGTTCCTGCGGCGCAGCTCGATGCGATCCATCCCCAGATGGCGCGCTACGCGGTCCATGGTGCGCTCAAGCGCGAAATTCGTCGGCGACTGGCCGAAGCCGCGCACCGCCTCCTGCGGCGTCTTGTTGGTCATCACCGAAGTAGGCACGTATTCAATGGCGGGGATGCGATACGGCCCGCAGATCGCCGTCACCGGCTTGCCGAGCTGGAACGGCGCGCGGCCGGTGTAGGCGCCGACGTCGTCGAGCGCGCGGATCCGGAGCGCGCGTATCGTTCCGTCCTGGTCGAACGCCGCTTGGATGTCGAAGATCCGGTCGGGCCCCTGCATGTCGCCGCCGCGCATGTTCTCCAGTCGATCCTCGACGAACCGGACCGGCGTGCCGAGCAGCCGCGAGAGGTAGGCGACAAGCACGGTGTGCTTGAGGCCGCGCTTGACGCCGTAGCTGCCACCCACGTCCACGTCGTAATGGACGCGTACCGCATTGCCGGGCAGGCGCAGCGCGCGGGCAACCTGGTCGGGATACTTGGGCATCTGGATGGACGCCCAGACGTCGAATATCTGCTGACCCGGGTCCCACTGTGCGGTCACGGCGAAGGTTTCGATCGGCACGGTCGAGCTGCGGCTCCAGACCGCGCGGAACGACAAGTGGTGATCGGCTTTTGCGAATGCGTCTTCGACAGGTCCCCATACAAAGCGCCGGTGGAGCAGCACGTTGGTGCCGTGCGCAGGGTGCACGAGGGGACTCCCCGGCTTGAGCGCCTGCTCAGGGTCGATGACGTGCGGCAGCGGGTCGTATTCGATCTCCACCAGCTCCGCCGCGTCCTCCGCGAGCGCACGCGTGTCAGCGACGACGGCAACCACCCATTCCCCCGCGTACCGCACGACGTCCCGGGCGAGCGCGTAGCGGGTGACCCTCGGAGCATCGACGCCGATCATGAGACTGTCGGTCGCAGAGCAGAACTCCTCACCCGCCAGCACGTAGTGGACGCCCGGCGCCGCGCGCGCGGCGTCCGTGTGGATCGAGTGGATCCTGGCCCTCGCGTGCGGTGAAGCGACGATCGCCACGTGCCGCGTGCCCGGCAGCGCAATATCGGCGGCAAAGCGGCCCCGGCCCATGACGAAGCGGGGGTCTTCCTTCGTCCGGCGCCTGGCGCCTATGTAGCGATACCCGTAAGGGCTCTTGTCTGTGCCCACATCAAATCCTGGAACAATTCAACCGCCAAGGTCGCCATGCGGGGTCAAGACTTGCCTGGTGCCGCCAGGCGGTCTGCCGCTAGCTGGATCGCGTCCACGATCTGCTGGTAGCCGGTGCAGCGGCACAGGTTGCCGCCGATCGCTTCGCGGATCTGCTCTTCCGTAGGCTGCGGCGTCGTGTCGAGCAATCCCTGCGCCGCGATCAGCATCCCCGGCGTGCAGTAACCGCACTGCAGACCATGCGCCTCGCAGAAGCTGTCCTGCAGCACCGAGAGCGACCCGTCGGGATTTGCAAGGCCTTCCACGGTGGTCACGCGGTGCCCGTCCGCCTGCACGGCGTACATGAGGCACGACCGCACAGGCTCGCCGTCGAGCAGGATCGAGCACGCCCCGCAGATGCCGTGCTCGCAGCCGACGTGGGTACCGGTCAGCCGCAGCTCCTCGCGCAGCCAGTCCACGAGCGAGACGCGCGGGAGTACCTGCGAGCGGCGCGCGACGCCGTTCACTTCCACTGCAATCGGATACAGATCGTCCGCCATCTCAGCCTTCCACGGCTATTGCTCTCGCCTGCGCGCGCGCCGCCCGGAGCGCACGCTCCGCGAGCACCGCTGCAAGGTGCTTGCGATAGTCGGCTGCCGCATGAAGGTCGCCGAAGAAGTCCATTTCGCCTGCGGCCTCGCGTGCCGCGTCTTTCACCGGCTGCTCCTCCAATCGCGTGCCGACCAGGCGTTTCGCGATACGCGGAAACGCACGCGGCGCCGAGCCGCCTCCGCCGATCCCGAAGCTCGCGCGCACGCAACGGCCCTCCTCGTCGAGCGCAACCTGGGCAGCAGCCGCAACGAGCGCGAAATCTCCGTGCCGCCGGCTCACTTCGGTGAAGGCCGATCCCGTGCGCGATTCCGGCCACACCGGCCAGCGGATCTCCTCCAGACACTCCTCCGGTCTCGCCGATGTCATCAGCGGCCCGGTGAAAAATTCCACGGCAGGCACGCGGCGCGCGCGCCGCCCCGAGCGCAGGACCAGGGTTGCGCCGAGCACCTGCGCGACGAGAGGCAGCTCGGCCGCCGGATCGGCATGCACGAGGCTCCCGCCGACGGTACCGCGGTTGCGCGTCTGCGTATGCCCGACCCAAGCGAGCGCCTGGCGCAGCAGCGGCGCGCGCATCGCGAGCGCATCGTCGCGCTCGACGACGCACTGCCGCGTGCACGCGCCAGTGCGCGCAGCGGCCGCCTCGATCGCGACGAATTTGAGGGCGGCGATCTCGTTGATATCGATCAAGCGCCGCGGCCGCGTGAGACGCATCGCCATCATCGGGACAAGACTCTGCCCGCCGGCGATCAGCTTGGCGTCGGGGCCGTCGCGCCGCAGCCATTCGCAGGCCTCGGCGACCGAACCGGCGCGGACGTAGGAGAACGGGGCGGCTTTCACGGTTTGGCCAGTGATGGTGAACGGTAAGCGGTGAACAGTAAGCGAGCCATGTTCGATCGCCCAGCTCTTACGTCCTCCCTGTCGGCGTTTCGTTCGAGTTATTCGTGCCGGTATTTTGCAGTTTAGCTTAAAATCGACTCGCATATTCATGGAGGCATGCTCGTGAAGACCGACGTACGCCGCGCCTATCCCGACTTGCACGAGCATCTCCAGGAGCTGGAGCGGCGCAAGCTGCTGCTGACCATAGACGAGCCGATCGACAAGGACTCGGAGCTGCATCCGCTGGTACGCTGGCAGTTCGTCGGAGGACTGGACGAGCCCGAGCGCAAGGCGTTCCTGTTCAGGAACATTCGCGACGGGCGCGGGCGCAAGTACTCGATACCGGTCGTGGTCGGCGCGATCGCGGCCAATCGCGCGATCTACAGCGCCGGCATGGGCGCCCCGGTCGAGGAGATCCAGGCGAAGTGGGATCACGCCATCGCCCATCCCATCCCGCCGCGCGTCGTGAAGAAGGCAGATTGCCACGATGTCGTGCAAACGGGCGCGGCGCTGAAGGGAGAAGGAAACGGGCTGGACCGGCTGCCGATCCCGATCTCGACGCCGGGATTCGATTCCGCGCCGACGCTCACCGCGACCAACGTCATCACGCGCGATCCGGAGACCGGGGTGCAGAACATGGGCACCTACCGCGCCGCATTGAAAGCGCCCGACCGGCTGGTCGTGCGCATGGCGACGCGCGTCGGCGGCGCGGGCGGCTACCAGCACTACTTGAAGCACCAGAAGCGCGGAGACAAGGTCATGCTGTGCGCGATCGTGCTCGGCTGCCCGCCGTACGTCGCGTTCATGGGCCCGCAGAAGCTGCCGCTAGGGGTGGACGAGATCGACGTGGCGGGCGGTCTCGCGGGCGGACCGATCAACGTCGTGAAAGCGAGGAGCGTCGATCTCCTCGTCCCGGCCGAATCCGAGGTCGTGATCGAGGGCCTGATCGACACGGAGTACCTCGAGCCCGAAGCGCCGTTCGGCGAATCCCACGGCCACGTAGCGCTGGAGGAATTCAACATGCCGATGCGCGTGACCGCCATCACGCAGCGCCGGAGCCCGGTAATCCCCTCCTATATCAGCCAGGTCGCGCCGTCCGAATCGAGCGTGATCAAGCGCGTCGCCTACGAGCCGCTGTTCCTCGCGCATTTGCGCGACGTGCTGGGCGTGCGCGCGGTGAAGCGCGTCGCGCTGCACGAGCCGCTGACGGGACTGCTGCGCGTCACGGTCGTCACCCTCGAGAAGGGCTCCCCGAAAACCGAAGTCTGGCGCGCGCTCTACGGCGCCGCCTACTTCAAGGCCGACTGCGGCAAGATCTGCATCGCGGTGAACGACGACATCGATCCGGACAATGCCCACGCACTGCTGTGGGCGATGGCCTACCGTATGAATCCGGTCGAGGACGTGCGCGCGCTGCCTCATCGTGGCCAGGGACACGGACCCAAGCGCGAGCACGACAACGAGGAAGACTCGACGCTTCTGATGGACGCCACGATGAAGGGGGACCTCCCCCCGCTCGCGCTTCCGAAGAAGGAGTATATGGAGCGCGCCAAGGCCATCTGGGACAAGCTGGGCCTTCCCAAGGTGCGCCCGCAGCCGCCGTGGTACGGCTACTCGCTCGGCGACTGGCTCCCGCAATGGGACGAGGCGGCGCTGCGCGCGGTCGCGGGGCGCTATCTCGAGAACGGAAAGATCAGCGAGAAGCAGCGGAGGAAAGGACTACGGCCCGAAACGAAGTTCCGGCCGGGGTAAATGCCGGGAGAGCGGGAAATAGAAATCGCGAGAGCCGGAGGGCGGAAGAGCGAAGATGCGCCCGCACCTGTCAACCAAATCGTCAACTAACAAGTCAACTAATTTGTCACCCAATTGTAGTTAGAGGTCATGTTCCACCGCCGCGGGTATATTCGGATGCTGGCTGCGGTCGCGCTTCTTAGCCTTGCGCTCGAAACTGGCGCAAAAGAAGTGAAGGTCCTGTCCTTCTCGTTCGAGATGCCGGATTCTTGGAGCGTTGAAGGGAGTGGTGGCGACACGCTTTTCTCCACCGGTGCCACCGAGGCGTACGCGCCTCCCTTCGTGCTGGCAGCTGGTTGCGTCCCCACGGCTGAGAAAGATTGTTCGGGTTTCAAACGTCCCGATCCTTCGAAGGAGTTGCAATCGGGTTGCTCGGATGCGATAGATACACGGATACCACGTGCAGATAGGATTGTTGAGACCCGGTGGGTTTGCTCGCCCGTTACCGTTGGCAGCACTCGCGTGACGATCGGCACCAGCATGTTTGAAGTAGACGGGGCGATCTTGGTGGTGACGTACGGCGCGAGCGAACAGGATCTGTCGGTCTCGGCGTTCCTCGATACTATTTCTGGTTCGATGAAAGCGCGCGTATGACCTCTAACGCCCGCGTCGAAAGTGACGCTTCCGCGCACTTCACGCGGACACGTTAATTGTGACAGGCCATTTCTCCCGCTCTCCCGACCTCCCGCGCTCCTGGACTTTGTTCTCTCCCGCCTTCCCGCTCTCCCACCTTCCCGCGCTCCTGGTCCCTCGTGAACAAGATTTCCTCCGGTTCGACCTTCTTCAACAAGAAGGTGTTTCCCGTTATCTGGTTCGGCTTCATCGCGTTCTTCGTCGTCGTGAACACCCTCGACGGCCTATCGTTCTCGCAGCCCATGTTCCTGATAGTCCCTGTCGCCATGGCGATCTTCGGCTATTTCCTCATGAGGAAGCTGGTGTGGGACCTGGCCGACGAGGTGTACGACGGCGGAGAGTTTCTCCTGGTCAAGAACCGCGGAGATGAAGAGAAGGTCTGGCTGTCGAACATCATGAACGTTAATGCCTCCACCGCCGTCAATCCGCCGCGGATCACCCTCAGGCTGGTGAAACCCGGAAGGTTCGGGGGAGAGATTGCGTTTTCGCCGATCCGGAAATTCACGCTCGATCCGTTCGCAAGGAGCGAGGTCGCGGAAGACCTGATCGTGCGAGTCGACCGGGCGAGGTCACAGCGCAGGTGATCTCGCTCTCCCGCTCTCCCGCCCTCCCGCTTTCCCGGTACGCCACCGCGGCGGCTCTGGTAGCCGCGCTTGCGGCGGCGTTTGCTCCCGATGTCCGGTCACAGTCCGGAGTACAGACGTACGAGGAGCGCGACTTCCTGTCCCGCATCCGCCGGCTGACGGTCGAGGGGAGGCGCGCCGGCGAGGGCTACTGGTCGCCCGATGGCACGCGCATGGTCTTCCAGAGCGAGCGCGAGCCCGGCAATCCGTTCTACCAGATCTACGTGCTCGATTTGACGAGCGGTGAAACGAAGCGCATCTCCCCGGGCGTCGGCAAGACGACGTGCGCGTTCTTCCGGCCGGGGGCGAGCGAGATCCTGTTCTCCTCCACGCATGCGGATCCGGCATCGAAGCGGCTGCAGGAAGAAGAGCTCGCCCTGCGCGCCTCCGGCCGGCAGCGCCGCTATGCCTGGGACTACGACCCGGAGATGGATATCTACTCGTACGACGAGAAGACCGGGGGACTGAAGCGGCTCACGAGCGCGCGCGGCTACGACGCGGAAGGGAGCTACTCGCCGGACGGCCAGTGGATCGTCTTCGCATCCACGCGCGACGCGTACGACCGTACTTTGAACGACACGGAAACCAGGCGCCTCAAAGAGGATCCTAGCTATTTTGCGGAGATCTATATCATGCGCGCCGATGGGTCGGAGCCGAGACGCCTCACGCACACGCCGGGCTACGACGGCGGGCCGTTCTTCACGCACGACGGCGCGCGGATCGTCTGGCGGCGCTTCGATGGGCAGGGCCTCATCGCCGACATCTACACGATGAAGCCGGATGGCACGGACGTCAGGCGAATCACCGACTTCGGCGCGATGAGCTGGGCACCCTACGAGCACCCGTCCGGGCAATATTTCATCTTCGCCTCGAACAAGCTCGGATTCGAGAACTTCGAGCTGTTCATCGTCGATGCCGAGGGCGCCAAGGAGCCGGTTCGCGTCACCTACTCCGAGGGCTTCGACGGCCTGCCGGTGCCTTCGCCCGACGGCAGGCAGCTGGCCTGGACCTCGAGCCGCTCAGGCGCCGGGGCGGGACAGATTTTCCTGGCGCAATGGAACCACGACAAAGCGCTCGAAGCGCTGAGGAGCGCGCCGCCGAGGCGACCCGCGAGGCCATGAATCCACTTTCGCGCGCCGCACTATTCGCAGCGCTGGCGGCAGCGCTCCTAGTCTGGCATCCCGCGGGCGTCGCACAGCAGCAGGCGGCATCGAGGACGAAGGAGCACGTGACGGCGCTCGCCTCGCCCGCTGCCGACGGACGCCTCACGGGATCGGCCGGCGAGCAGCGAGCCGGCGACTACATCGTCTCTCAGTTACGGCGCATCGGCGCGCTGCCGCTGCCCGGAAAGACGGACTATCGCCTCCCGTTCCAGTTCACGGCGGGCGCGCGCGATGGCGGGTCGTCGATCGCGGTAGCGCGCTCCGGTGCGCGCGCCGAATCGTACGCCTCGACGGCCGACGTGCAGGCGCTTTCCTTCTCTGACGACGGCGAGGTGTCGGGCGGGCTCGTGTTCGCGGGCTACGGCATCGTCGTGCCGGAAAACCAGGGCTACGCCTACGACAGCTACGCCTCTCTCGACGTCAAGGGCAAGATCGTCGTCGTCCTGCGTTATTTTCCCGAGGATGCCGACCCGAAAGCGAAAGGCACCCTCGCCCACTATGCAGGTCTGCGCTACAAGGCATTGGCGGCGCGGCAGCACGGCGCGAAGGGCGTGCTCGTCGTCGCCGGCCCGAGATCGCCGAACGCCGGAGAGACGATTCCCATGTCGTTCGACACGGCGCTCGCCGGCTCCGGCATCGTGGCCGCGAGCATCAGCGCCCGCGTTGCGAATGCGCTGTTCGCCGACTCCGGACGCACCCTGGACGATGCGCAGCGCTCCCTGGATTCCGGCAATCCGCACGTCGCAGGATTCGACCTGCCGGACGTGACCGTCACGATCAAGGCCTCTATCGTTCGCGAGCGGCAGACCGCAAACAACATCGTCGCGTATCTGCCGGCCACGAGGCAGGCCGGCGTCGAGAAACCGTGGATTGCGCTGGGGGCGCATTACGACCATCTGGGCCATGGCCACGGAGGCGCCTCGCTGGCGCGCAAGCAGGAAGCGGGCGCCGTCCACTACGGGGCCGACGACAACGCCTCGGGCACCGCGGCCGTGCTGGCTGTGGGCGAAGCGATAGCCGCGCAGCCTCGGGACCGGAACGTGCTTCTGTGTTTCTGGTCGGGCGAGGAGTTCGGCCTGCTCGGCTCTTCTGCGTTTGTCGGCGCGCCGCTGGTGCCGCTCGACCGGATGGACGCCTACCTCAACTTCGACATGGTCGGGCGCATGCGCGACAACAAGCTGATACTGCAAGCGACCGGCACGAGCCCGGCGTGGCCCGGAATCCTCGAGCAGGCGAACGTCGCCGCGGGCTTCGACCTTACGCTACAGGAGGATCCCTATCAGCCGACCGACAGCGCGAGCTTCAACCAGGCGGAGGTGCCTAACCTGAATTTCTTCACCGGTCCCCACGCCGACTATCACCGGCCGAGCGACACGGCCGACAAGATCAACTACGCCGATCTCGACCGCGTGGTCGGGTTCGCAGCGGCGATCGTTCAGCGCATCGAGGCCCGCGATCGGGCATTGCCTTTCGCGAAGGTCGAGCAGCGGGGCGGGGGCAGGTCCGCCCGTGCAGGTCTGCGCGTCTTTACCGGCACGATTCCCGACTATACGATCGAGGCGAAAGGCCTCGCGCTGGGCGGCGTGATCGGCGGAGGCCCCGCCGACCAGGCGGGCCTCCAGAAGGGCGACATCATCGTGGAGATCGCGGGCCAGGCGATCGCCAACGTCTACGATTACACCTACGCGCTCGACACGCTGAAAATCGGCCAATCAGCGAAGGTGGTCTACATCCGGGACGGCCGGCGAATCGAGACGATGCTCACGCCAACCGCGAGGAGATGAAATCCTTGAGCCACAGGAGCCGACATGAAGCCCCGGATCACGCTCATAACGATCGGAGTCGATGACCTGGAGCGGTCGCTCCGGTTCTATCGCAATGGCCTGGGCCTTAAAACCGAAGGCATAGTAGGCAGAGAATTCGAGCACGGCGCGGTCGCCTTCTTCGACCTGCAGGCGGGTCTGAAGCTCGCACTCTGGCCGCGCGGGAGCATAGCCCACGACGCAGGCCTACCCCCGGGAAGTTCAAGCCCCACCGAATTCACGATCGGACACAACGTATCCTCCAGGCAGGAGGTCGATGCGGTTATGGAGCAGGCGAGAAAAGCCGGTGCCGCTATCGTCAGGCCCGCCCACGACACCTTCTGGGGAGGTTACGCAGGCTATTTCCAGGATCCCGACCAGCATCTGTGGGAGATCGCGTGGAACCCTCAATGGATCGTCCAGGAGTAAGGAATTCCGCGTATATGCAGCGACTGGCTTGAACCCGCCGCTCTCCCGCGCTCCCGCTCTGCCGAGCAACGCGCCCCTCCGCTTGTCCCGCTCTCCCGGCTCTTACACCGATATGAACCGTGACTGGATGTTGGGGCGCCCGCCGCCGATATCGAAGGACACGAGGCTGTATTCCGGGACTTCCAGCCAGGTCGATTCGTCCTGCGTCAACGGCTCCGAGGCGAGCAGCACAACGGAGGCGTCGCGCCGTCCGCCGATCGTCTTCCATTCGCCTTCGTGGCGGGTGTACTGGCGGCCGATGGAGTACCACAGCGATAGGTAGTCCAGCTGATGAGGAGCCTTTGCCGGCCCGCCCTCCTGGTCGCACCCGAAATCGAACACGTAGCGCGCTCCCACGATCGCGTGCCGGTTGGCGACGAACAGATTCACGCCGGAGGTCGTGGCGATGCCGCACTCCCTGCGAACTTCCGCGAGATTCTCCAGGGCCGCGATCAGCGCGTCCGCCAGCTCGGCGCCGGAGTGATTGGCGCTCGGATCGTCGAGCTGCGAGAGAAAGAGCGCGTAGATCCATTCCGAGTCGAGGTTCGTCTTCACCAGGCGGCTGATCTCCGGCTTCAAGCGCGGCTGCAGCAGCGGCCGCATCTCGCCGAATCGCGCGAGGTTGCCGTTGTGGGCCAGCGCGACATGCATGCCCTCGTAGAGAAACGGGTGCAGGAACTGCAGTCCCACGGGGGTACCCTGGCCGTATTCGACTCCCCGCACGTGTGCCAGCACC
Organism: Burkholderiales bacterium; assembly: GCA_035259205.1. Classification (GTDB taxonomy): domain Bacteria; phylum Pseudomonadota; class Gammaproteobacteria; order Burkholderiales; family SG8-41; genus SG8-41. The sequence goes on from DATFWO010000219.1 coordinate 10,705, forward strand.
GACGTCACCCGCAGCTTCTGGGAGAGGGATTTCAGGTTGGTATCGAACACCGGCACGGCGTCCGTGTGATAGACAAACGGCGTATCGACATCGTGCGAGTACGGATCCCACGCGGCCAGGCCGAAGCCCGCGAGATTGACCATTCTCAATCGCCGCGGCGCATAGGTCTGGCGGACGAGGGAATTGTCCGGCGCGAACAGGAGATGGTCCAGGAAGACCGGCTCACCGAGGTAGGCGACTACGCGGCACATGGTCTAAGCCGGCAACCGGGACCGCCGGTTTTCGCTCGCGCGCAGTCCGGACTCGTCCCACGTCATGCCGAGGTGCATCGCGAGGCTGGTGGTGCTGCGCAGCGCGTTCGCCATGTCGCGGCAGAGCGCGTAGAGCAGCCGCGCGCCCGAGTCCGCGTCGGCGCCAAAAACCTGGGCGGGTATGCGCGCGACGATGCTCTGGCTGCGAGTACGCCAGAAGCACGAATCGCTCTGGTCGAGAACGCAGGTGTAGTCGATGAAGCCGCCGGGCGCGACCACGGGCAAGGAAATCGCCAGGCCTTCCCCCACCTGGAGGCACGGCGATACGGCGCCCCGGATGAGGAGCGTCGCCGCTGCCTCGGGGCAGGGGGGAAGCAGCAGCTCCGTATCCTTGGGAACTGTGGCGGTTTCCATCTTGCGCGCCAGCGGCGCAATCTCCCCCTCTCCGAGACCGGAAAATGCCGGCAACTCGCCGAGAACGCGAGCGACCTCCTGCGAAGCCGCCAGCCAGGACAGCTCCTGGGCGGGGGCTCGTGCCATGCACATGGCAGCGGCCGCGTTCCGGACCCGCGCGGCGACCGCCATTCGCGACGCCTGGAGGCGGACGTACACCGACGCAGCGACGACCCGAAGGATTCGATAACCGCTCGCGCCGCCCTCGAGCGCCAGCGCCTCGAACGAGCGCAGATCGATGATGCGAACGACGCCGGGGCGCTGCGCGCGCAGACTAGCCGAACGGGGGCGGCGGTCCAGCACGGCAAGCTCGCCAACCAACGTGCCGGGCCGGACCGTTTCGAGTATCTCTTCCTCGTTTCCCGGGACCCGGCATACGACGGCAAGCTCACCCGATTCAACCACGTACAGGCAATAGCCAACGGTGCCCTGCCGCGTCAACTCTTCGCCTGCGGTGGTTTCGTGGAGGTGACCGAGGGCAAGCAGGCGACTGCAATCGTCCGGCGACAGTTCGTTTAAGAGATTTTTCTCCAAGATACGGCTCGAAGCCAGTAACCTGCGGTTTTTCGTGCCCAATCCTGCACTAATATCCTCGTTCCAAGCAAGCGGCCCGTCCCTTGCGACCCTCTCTGGCCGCTGATAGCATCGCCGGCAAACCGCACGGAGCCTCGCGGCGATGGGATGTCTGCGCCGCCCGTGACGGCTCGCGTGCGATGCGCATAACAAACGGGGAAGACCGTGTCGAGCGATACCCTCGGTAGCTACTTTCTGGCCGGCGTCGCTCGTTACCCCCAGCGCCAGCTCGTCAGGCAGCCCGGTCGCGCCCGCACCTATGCCGAAATCGCCGTCGCCGTCGCGAGTACCGTTGAGCAGCTTCGCGCGCGCGGCATCGTTCGCGGAGACTACGTCGCTTGCTATCTCGAGGATCAGGTTCCGAACCTCATCTTCGAGCTCGCGTGCGCTCTGTCAGGCGTCATCGCCGTTCCGCTTTCGCCACTGTTCTCCGTCGATTATTTCGTGCAAGGTATCGTCAGGCGCGTCGATGCGAAGGCGGTCCTCACCAACGCGGCCGGTGCCGCCGCGCTGGCCGGGCATGGCGTTCAGCTGTTCGCCTATCCGGACCCCAATGCAGCGACACCGCTCGAGGGCGTCGAGATGTTCGAGCCCCGGTCCATGCATGGCGAGCAGGCGATCCAGTCGTTGCGCGCGAGCGCGACGGGAATCGGCGGCGACGACGTTTTCATGGTGCAGCCGACATCCGGGTCCACCGGGACGCCCAAGCTCGTCGTTCGCCTGCACCGGGCGTTCACGCGCTACGCGCACTTCGTGGGCGACCAGCTGGTCATCCCGGAATCCGGGGAGCCGGCGGGCTTCCTGACGGCGGCCACGCTGACGCACGCCTTCGGGCTGCACATGCTCACGACGGCCCTCAAGCGCGCGGGAACGCTCTGCATCCCGAGCAACCTCGACACCGCGGCGTCGCTGGCCGAAATTCGCGCGCTCGACCCGGCCGTGCTGCCGATACTGCCGCGCATGCAGCGCGCGCTCCTGCGCCAGCACGAGCGGGACTACCCGGGCGAGGAGCGCATCTTCGGACCGGGTGCGCGCTACATCTGCTCGGCCGGAGGCGTCGCCGACCCCGCAATCCTCGAGCGGATAAGCAAGACCGGCGTAGAGATCATCGAGTTCTACGGCTCATCCGAAGCTTCCGTGGTCGCCATCACCCAGCGCGGGCGCTGGCGCGCGGGATGGAGCGGAATGGTCGCGCCCGACGCCGACGTCAGGGTGAACGAGGACGGCGAGCTTACCGTCCGGTCGCCAGGCGTGATGCAGGGCTACTTCGGCGACCCGGAGGCCACGGCAGCGGTGACGGACGCCGAGGGACGTTACCTTACGGGTGACCAGGGCGAAGTCACTGCGGACCGGCAGTTGCGCATCCTCGGCCGCAAGCGCGACGTATTCAATACGCCGGAGGGATCCAACATCTACCCGGGACCGATAGAGCAGCAGCTCGAGTCGCTGCCGCTCATCGAAGCGGCGGTGCTCGTGGACGATCAACGGCCGTTCCTCGTTGCGCTCCTCGTCGTGCAATCTACGCCCTCTCAGGAGGGAGACGCGAAGATACTGTATCCGGCCGCTCACGCCTCGCTGTACCAGCAAATCGGCCTCGCACTGAGCGAATTGAACGCCAAGCTCGAGCGGGTCGAGCAGATCGTCCGCTTTGCCGTGCTGAGCGGCCCCTTCGCCACCGAAGCCTACCGGGTCGTGGGCCCGGGGAAGATCCGGCGCGACCGGGTCGCCGTGAGGAAGATCTACGCTGATGTCATCAGCTACCTGTTCGGGAGCGCGCCGAATCTCGACGCGTCGTTCGTGCCGGGAATCGAGCGGCGGCTGCGTCCCACCGAGCGCCCATAGGGAACTTTGAGAGAGGGGAAAACGAGCGAAACTGATCCGCCCGATCAGGAGTTCTTGAGGCCAGTGATGTTGAAAACTGACACCGGGTATGCGAAGCCCTTCAATGTCAACTCGCCGACCGGCTCCGCCTGAACCGCGTCTTCGATACGGGCAAGCGTCTTCTGGTTGGTGAGGATCTGCCCGCCCCTGGCCTCGCTGCACAGACGCGAGGCCAGATTGGTAACGCTGCCGATGCATGCATACTCCCAGCGCCCCTCGAACCCGACCGCGCCCAACGTCGCATAGCCCTGCGCGATGCCGATGCCAAGCTCGAGATCGAAGCCGCGCTTCTTCCACGCCGCGCGCAAGGGGCCGAAACGCTGCTGCATCGCCAAGGCCATGCTGACCGCGTTCCCTGCGGGGTTGGCAAGCTCGATCGGGTCGTTGAAAAAGACCATGATACCGTCGCCCCCGAAGTGCTCGAGCGTGCCCTCGTGGGCGAGGATCAGCCGCCCCATCGCGCGGTGATAATCGGTAAGCACGCTCATCACTTCCTCGGGCTCCGATCTGTCGGTAAAGGCGGTGAAACCGCGCATATCCAGAAAGGCAACCACCACTTCGCGGCGGTGAGTTTTCAGGAGGTCTTCGCCGCCGCCGCTGATGATGGATTCGGCAAGCTGCGGGGAGAAGAAGCTCTTGAGCCGCCCCAGGCGATCGAGTTGGGCAAGCTGCTCCCGCACGCGCTGCTCGAGCTTCTGATTCCACTCGTAGACCTCGTCGCGCAGCGCCTTTTTTTCCAGGCTCGCGCCCACCCGCGCGTAGAGCAAGGTCGGATTGAAAGGCTTCAGGAGATAATCCTCCGCCCCCAGCTCGATACAGCGGATCACGCTCTCGATCTGATCCACCGCTGAGATCATCACCACCGGAATGCGGCGCAACTGCGCGTCTGTGCGCATGCGTTCGAGCACTTCGTAGCCGTTGAGCCCGGGCATCATGACGTCGAGCAACATCAGGTCGGGCGGGCTCGCAGCCGCGAGCTCGAGCGCCTTGGCGCCGCTGGTTGCGACCCTGACCCGATAGCGGTCGCGCAACAACTCGGCGATCAGGGACAGATTGGTTGGAGTATCGTCGACCGCGAGGATGGTTTGACTAGGGGATTCAGGCACCTGCATCGATCGACCGCTCCATCGAGGGACATGCGCACGTCAATGCCACCCGCTGCCAGTCGCGCAGCTCTTCGCCGGGAGGCGGACGCTATGGCTTCTTCATTACCGCTTTGAGGCCTTGCTTGATCTCGGCGCTTTCCTCCAGATAGCCCACGGCGCCGGGCGTCTTGCGCAGGAACTCCAACTGCTCCTGCATCGTGGCGAACTCGCGCGGCGGACTGCCTTTCCCTATGTAGCGGCGCACGGTCCAGTAGGCGACGAACTTTTCATCGTCCTGCTCGAGCACCTGCTCCATGAAGGCTGCGCGCAACGTGTTTCCCTTGGTCAGATTAACGGGAATGATGGGGCGGCCGCCCACTTCCACTACCTTGCCCAGGTAGACTTTTTGCAGCGTGTCCGGGTCGAGTGCCGGCGTATCCACATTCGCGACGACCACGAAGGAGCCCGGAGCCATGGCCGGGGCGCCATTGCAGACGCCCAGAACAAGGACCAAGCTCAACACGGGCTTACTTGACGATCGCATGCTTGCGCGCCCTAAAACGCCACCGAGTAGGAAACCGAGAACACGTTGAAGCTCTTATTGTGCACGTCGCCGTCCACGAGCGATGATGTAAGACCAACGTGGGTGCGCATCCACTCGAATTTGAGCTTGGACGTCGCGGAGAAAGCAAAAGACACACCGAGCATATTGGAGTATTGGTCGTATACTGCGATCGCATCAGCCTCAACACGATGAAAGTTGGCGGGAAAGAATGGCGGAGAAAGCTGCGCAAGAAGTGGTACGGGCGCGCCGTTAACGGCCTCGTAGAGATTGAGGAGATCGGAATCTGAACGCAAACGTGCATGGGTCCAATAAGGTGTCCATTTGCCAACACGCCGCGCTACGGTGGCGTACAAGCCTTTGCTACCCGGTGCAAGCACGTTGTTCTTGATGCTACGCTGACCATACTCCCCGGTGACCCTCCAGTCACCCGCGTGCCAATCCGCACTCAGTACTATGACGTTCATCACGACCTCGGATACGGAGTTGCCCGGGAGATATAGAGTTCCACCAAAAGGTGATGGACCGGGAATACTCAGCGGCACAAAGGTGTCAATGAGCTGTTGGGTAGGAACGATCGGCGGTTCACCGGCCCTTGCGGACGGGACTACAAACGCAGGGCGAGCATCGCCGGGCTGGATGTTCACGCGATGAAAACCGCCGCGCAAGTAAAGCGAATCCGTAGAGCGCGAAAAGACCAGTCCTTTCGAAGTAACGTCAAACCGCCTAAAGTTTGCTACAGGGGCATCGCGCTGGGGGAAACGATACCTCAGATCGGTTTGCCCCCAATAACCGTCAAGTGCAAGCTCGGATTCTCCGAGCAACCAGGTCTTGGTAATTGCGCCGCCGTCAAAATCATAAACTGGGCTCAATGAATAGACTTCCTGCGGCAGGCGAGCCTGATCGTAGGTCACGCCAACCTCGGCGTTTTGCGTGTTGATAAAAAATGGGGGCCGCAACCGCCCCGCGCGGATGAGCCAGTCGTTGTCCGGCCGGAAGCTGACGAAAGCCCACCGTACCTTCGCTTCGTAACCGTCGTCGCGAGTCCGGGGAGCGCTGGCGACTAGCTGAAGCGTGGCGCCCCACTTGGGATCGAACTGGGCCTCGGCCTGCACGCCGGCCAGTGAATCCGCCTTGAACGTGCCGTCGTTATCGATGTAGCGCAGGTAGCGGAAATCCTGATCCGAGATCGCGTAACCAATGGTTGCGAACCCGGTGAATCTCAAATCCACGGCGAGCGCCGAGCTCGCTCCGAGCGACGCAAGCACGCAACCCCACATTGCGGACGTTCGCCGCCGAAGCTTTCCCATTTCCTCCCCTTCTACTTCTTCTTCTTCGATTCTATTCCAATCGGGTAAAGCCGTGGCGATATTCGACCGGGCTATTGATCGTTCATGCGCGCCTCGTCTCCGCAGACAACGCTTCCAGTGCCGCGTCGAAATCGAAGTTTTCCAGCGCGCGCCGGATCTGTCCGTATCTTTGCACGGGCAGGCTGCCCCTCAGCTCTTCTCCGCGTCGTTCCCACAGCTGCTGGGCAGCAACGTCGCCGTCGCTCAACAAGCGCCGCAACTCGTCCACCCATTCGGGAAAGGAGGCCGGTCGTGCGGCCTGCGCAGGCGCCTCCACGGGATGCGGCTGGCCGGCGGCGATCGTCCTGTCGGACGCGAAATAGGCAGCGAGGCCGCTGACTACGGGCGACAGCTGCTGTTTGACCCGTTCGACGGCAGGCTCGGAAAGCTGCCCGCCACGCAGGACGCGTTCGAGCTCGCCAGCGGCGTCGGCGACGCGCTGTGCGCCGAGGCTTGCGGCAATGCCCTTCAGCGTATGAGCCCGACGCTCGGCGTCGCCCGCCTTGCCTGTGTCCAGCAACTGCGCCACCTGTTCCGGGAAAGTTCGAAACTCGGAGAGGAACTGGCCGAGAAGGCTGCGATAGAGCGTTTCCTTGCCGCCGCTGCAACTCAGTCCGACGCGGGTATCGAGCCCTGCGATTCGCGGCAGCGCGGTGGCGGTGCGCGCGACCGCCCCCGCATACGAGGCTGCAGGCCGGGCTGCCGCGGCGTAGCCTTCGGCAGCAAGTTTTTTTCGGGCTTCAGATCTGGAGAAGCCGGCAAGGACGCGATACAACTCGTCCGGGTCTATCGGCTTGCCGATATGCCCCACCATGCCTAGCGCCAGACACCGCTCCCGCTCCTCGAGCGTGACATACGCGGTCATGGCAATGATCGGCAGCCTCGTGTACCGGGCATCGGCGCGCAAGCGCTTGGTGGTCTCGTAGCCATCGAGCACCGGCATCTGCAGATCCATCAGCACGAGCGAGTAGTACTCGGGTTCGTGGGCTGCGAGTAATGCGATGACCTCCTCCCCGTGCTGCGCCAGATCAGCATGGACGCCGGCGTCGCGCAGCAATTCCATCGCCAATTGCTGATTGATGGGATGGTCTTCGGCGAGGAGCACGTGCATTCCCTTGAGCGATTGCTGTTGATTCGCGGATGCAGCCCCGGAGGCGCCGCGCGCCTCGTGCGAGCCAAAAATCTCCTCCAGAGACGATGGCAGAACCGGCTTGGGCAGAAAATAGTCCACGCTCAAGCTCTTTATGGATTCCCGCAGCTTCTCGGTATCGTAGGCCGAAACCACGATCATGCGCGGAGCCTGATCCGCAAAGCGGGAGCGGATGGCCTGGATCAGGGCGCCGCCATCCATGCCTGGCATTACCCAGTCGGTGAATACCATCGCAAAGGGCTCGTTTCGCTCGATTCCGCGGGCGAGCGCGGTGAGCGCCTGTTCGCCATCACCGGCCTGCTCGACTTCCAGACCGAAATTCTCGAGCACGTGGACCAGGACGAGGCGCGCTTCCGGCAGATCGTCCACTACCAGTACCCGCTCGGCCATGGCACCGCTCCTGGCGATGGGCACGGGGTTGGGAGCGGTCCCGAACCGCCCCGTGAAATGAAAGCAGGATCCCCTGCCCGGCTCGCTCTCCACTTCGATGTCTCCTCCCATTAGCTTGACCAGGCGCCTGCTGATGGCGAGTCCGAGGCCAGTGCCTCCATATTTGCGCGTCGTGGAACCGTCCGCCTGGGTAAATTCCTCGAACAGGTTGGACCTTTGGGCCGGGGTCATCCCTATGCCGGTGTCGGCTACGGAAAAACTGAGGACGATCGCATCGTTCCCGGTTTGCGCCACAGAAACGGACAAGCGCACGAAGCCGCGGTCGGTGAACTTGACCGCATTGGACAGAAGGTTGGTGAGGACCTGCCCCAGGCGCAGCCCGTCTCCGACCACGTGCGACTGGCGGATCACGGCCGGGTCCATGTCGACCAGTATCTCGAGCTCCTTTTCCATCGCTCCCTGGCGCACCAGCATGAGGCTGCCGCCGACGGTTTCCTGCAGATCGAACGGAACCAGTTCGAGCTCCAGTTTGCCGGCTTCGACCTTGGAGAAATCGAGGATATCGTCGATCACGCGCCGCAGCGACTTGGCGGCATAGTCGATCTTGCTGACGTAGTCGCGCTGACGCGCATCGAGGTCCGTTTTCAGCGCGAGATAGGCCATGCCGACGATGGCGTTCATCGGCGTGCGGATCTCGTGACTCATGTTGGCGAGAAACATCGACTTGGTCTTGGTGGCCGATTCCGCCACCGAGCGGGCTTCTTCGAGCTCGGCCTGCACAGCCTGGCGGTGCTTGATGTCGTCCTCGATCGACGCCGCCATCCTGTTGAATACCGAAGCCGCGATATTCAGCTCGGCCACCGATCTCGACGGCGCGAGGCGCGTATTGTAGTCGCCGGTCGCAATACGATCGGCAACGACGGCGAATCTCTTGATCGGACCGAGCACGTATCTCTCGATGAAAAGGGATGCCGCGAAAGCCAGCGCCAGGAGCATTCCCATGGCCGCCGCCGCAAGCACGATCACCCGGCGCAGGCCGTCAGTGGCCTCGCTGACGCCAAGGCTGGTTCGCGCATCGGCCAGTTTTGCCAGGTGGGAAACCTCCGAGGTCAGATTCGCCTGCAGTTTCGCGTAGTCCGCGCCGTAGACCAGTTTGAGGGCATAGGCCATATTCGGCTTTCCGTCCGAAACGAACTCGCCCTTCTGCTGGTCGTACAAACCCTGAGTGGCGGCGAACGCGATCTGCTCCGTCTTCTCCAACCGTTCGCTGAGTGCGAGGGCTTTCTCCAGTACACCCAGCTCCTCCGCCGAAAAGCCGGCCTCCCGCATGCGCAGAGAGAAGGACTTTCCGGTTACCTCCGCGGTCTTGACGTACTGGCGCAGGCCCGCGATGACCTCCTCCCAGTACTGCACGGGATCTCCGGCAGGAGCGGCGCGCTTGCCGTTACGATATTCCGCGATATCGTAGTAGTAGGTCAGATAGCGCGTGTCTCCGGTTGCCGCGTAGGCACGCACCAGGCGAGCCAGCAGCTCGGTGATGCGGGACAATTCGGAGGTGAGAGTCAACGTCTCGCGACGTCGCTCCAAGACCCTTTCTACTTCATGAAAGGAAGACGCGACCAGCCACAGGGCGGCGGCAATTACGCTGACAAAGGAAACAGTCGCGATGGGGAAGGCGATCGAAAAGAACTTGAGCTTTATGCCTTGCCCACCCTTCACGGAATCGCCTCCCGGATCGCGATTTGCTTTTCCCGGCACCGGCCCGCCAGCCGGACTTTCTTACGAGCGGCGGAAGTCTCTGTGCTCGATCACGTGACCCCAGCCTTCGAGTACTTTCCGCTGAGCTGCGGCGTCAGCCCCTCGAGCTTCTTCTCCGTGCGCTCGAGGCGCGTCTCGCGCGACCAGGTGCGCTTCAGATCGTCGCGTACGTTGAAGCGCAGCATGCCGAGCCCCTCCACCTCGAGCTCCACCTTGTCTCCGTCCTGCAAGGCGGACAGGCCGCGGTGGTTGGTGCCCGTTGCCAGGATGTCGCCGGGCTCCAGCGCGTGGATCGACGAGACCCATTCGATGCAGCGGGGGATCTTGTGCGCCATGTCGCTCGAGTTGAAGTTCTGCTTGACCACGCCGTTCACCGACAGCTTGATCTGAAGCTTGTGCGGGTCCTTGACCTCGTCGGCGGTCACCAGATAGGGGCCGATGGGCGCGAAGGTGTCGCGCGACTTCATCTGGTAGAACACGTTGCCCGGAGGCAGCACGCCGCGAGCCGAGCCGTCGATGAAGTTCGTGTAACCAAAGACGTAGCTCATCGCGTCGGCGGCCTTCACGTGACTCGCCCGCTTGCCGATCACGACCGCGAATTCGGCTTCTCCTTCGAAGACCGTGGCCGGGATGTCCGGCAACACCATGGTGTCTCCGTTACCGATGATCGCGCTCGGAGACTTGTGAAACGCGTTGATCGGAGCCGGCTCCGTGCGCGTCCCGTCCTCCATGTAGTTCACCGCCATGCACTCGATATTGACCGGCCGCGGCAGCGGCGGCCTGATGCGGACCTTGGCTACCGGCACGCCTTTGCCGGATGCCGCCGCCTTTTCCAGCTTCGGCCGGTACTCCGAAAACCGCTCGATCAGACCGCTGACGAGGTCGTGCGGTCCCAGATGCGGTATGTCTTTCACCACGCCGGACACGTCCACCACGTCGTCTCCCTTCAATACCCCCAGCTTGAAATCATCGAAATACAGTATCTTCATTTGCTTTCTCCATTATCTAACTGCGTGAGTCGTGAACGGTGAGTGGTGAGTAGACGATGCAATACTCGTCACTTATCACTCATCACTCATCACCCATCACTCGGGTTTAATGCCCATCGCCTTGATGATCTTCGCCCATTTCTCGGTTTCCGCCTTGATGTGCGCGGCGAATTCCGCAGGAGCGCTCGCCACTACTTCCAGGCCATCGGCGGCCAGCCGCTCTTTCATGTCCGGCGCACGCATCACTTTCACGATCTCCTGGTGCAGCCGGTCGATGACGGGACGAGGGGTGCCCGCCGGCGCCAGCACTCCGAACCACTGCGTCGCCTCGTAACCGGGCACGCCCGCCTCGGCGATCGTCGGCACGTCCGGCATGGCCTCGATGCGATTCCTGCCGGTCACACCGAGCGGGCGCAGCCGCCCCGCCTTGATGTACTGCATTACCGTCGGCGGGGTCGGAAACATCACGCCGATTTCACCGGACAGCAGGCTCACCACGGCGAGCCCGGCGCCCTTGAACTGCACCTGAATCATGTCCACCTTGGCCATGGTCTTGAACAGCTCCGCGGACAGGTGCGGGCTCGTTCCATTGCCGGGCGACCCGATAACGAGCGAGCCCGGCTTCGCTCTCGCTAGCGCGATGATACCCTTCACGGTCGTCGCGGGCACCGAGGGATGGACCACCAGCGCGTTGGGCCCGACGACGATCTGCGAGATCGGCGCGAAGTCGCGGATGGCATTGTAGGGGATCTTCGCGAACATGCTCGGATTGATCGCGAGCGAGGTCTGCGTCATCAGCAACGTGTAACCGTCGGGAGGAGCTTTCGCCGCGACATCGGCTCCTATGATGCCGCTCGCGCCGGCCCGGTTCTCGATCACGATCTGCTGCCCCAGCGGCTCGGTGAGCTTCTGCGCGAGCAGGCGCGCGAGGATGTCGCTGCTGCCGGCGGGCGCCGAATGGACGATGATCCGTATCGTCTTCGCCGGGTAGTTCTGCGCCCAGGCTGCCGGCGCAAATGCCAGCATCGCCATGAGGAGTGCGGCCACTCTTGTCCTGACTCGTGAAGTCAAAACCATAAAAAGCATCCACGCAACGGTCGCAATGGAACGGCCGAGGACGCAATGAAAATCTGAATCACGTCTGGTTGCATTCCGAAATGAAACCATGGCGTCCATTGATTTTCCATCGCGTCCATTGCTTGAAGCTTTGAGATCACGGGTCACTGGTCACCGGTCACTTGCTTCTGGTGCTCCGCTCTATGTTGTACTCGGTCGCAAAGCACACCGGCTCGCGGTAGCCCCTGGAGACCGTCACGAGTTTCGGATTGTCTGCCTTGAGCGCCTGGAACAGCGGCTCCGTCGGCCGCCACAGGTTGTTGAACGGAGCGTCGTGATGGGCCGGGATGTACACGTCGGGCCTGTACGTGCGCGCGTGTTCCAGCGCCGCCGGCACCGTAATATCGTAGACGTACGACGCAGAAACTGCGACCAGCGCCACGTCGACGCGCCCTACCCGCTCCATTGCAGCCTTCTCGTAGTCGGTGACCCTTCCCCCGCTGTCCCGGAAAAGGATGCGAAATCCGTTATCGAGCGTGATCAGAAATGCGATCGTGCCTTCGGTGACGACACGCGGATCGCTCGTGCCACGCTGCCGGATCGCGGCGAGCTCGGCCTGCTGCTCCGGTGTCGGCGGTTTCGTCACCTCGCGCAGCGCCTGCTGGAACGCTTTGACGACGCTCTCCGGAGGCTCGCCGTGCCGCCCCAGGATCGGCTCGACCTTGAAGCCGCGGAAGCGCAGCTCCTCGCCGCCCCGGCCGGTAACGGCGCGCACCTGCCCGGGGTCGATCGGCTGCGTCAGCAGCTTTTCCGCCGTCACGGGAGCGCCGACAACCGGCGCTCCCGTCCTCGCGCCAACCGAGGCGGCGTCTGACATGTGATCCACGTGCCCGTGGCCGATCAGTATGAGATCGGCGCGCCTGACGTCCGCTGCCGCGAAGCCAAGGGAAGGGAAAAAGCTTCCACGGTCAAAATAGGCGTCGAGCAGCACGACCTGCCCGTTGAAAGCCAGCTCGAAGTTCGCATAACCGGTCCAGCGTATGGCGAGCGTGCCGGGATCCCGCGGAAACTGTCCCCCCGTGGATACCAGCGTCGCGCTTTCACACCCCGGATCGCGCGGGGCCGACTCGAACGCGGCCGAGAGGATGTATGTCGCGGCGCGCTCGAACCGCGGATCGGCGAATGGCCGTGCCTGCGCTGACCCGCAGGCAATCGCGACGGCGGCGCACGCCGCCGTGAGACCGATGTCACGCAGCATGCGTCCTTCCTCAGTCTATTTTTGCGCCGGAAATCTTGACCACTCTCGCCCAGCGCTCCATGTCCCGGCGCACGAAGGCGGCAAATTCCCCGGGGCTGCTGCCGACGGGATCGGCTCCGAGGGCCTCGAACTGCGCCTTGATCTCGGGCGAGCGCACGGCCTTCGCCAGCGCGTCGCTGACTGACGCAATGATCGGCTTCGGCGTCTTCGCGGGAGCGAACATGCCGAACCAGTTCTCCGACTCGTAGCCCGGCACGGTCTCCGCAATAGCCGGAACGTCGGGCAATTGCGGAGACCGTTTCGGGCTCGCGATCCCCAGCGCGCGCACCCGTTCCGACTTCACGTGCGGCAGGACCGGTGCGATCGAATTGAACATCATCTGGATATTGCCGGCGAGAACGTCGGTAACGGCCTGCGGCGCCGCCTTGTACGGAACGTGCACGATGTTTACGCCCGTCATCTGCTTGAACAACTCCATCGCGAGATGGTTGGCGACGCCGTTTCCCGCCGAGGCGTAGCTCATCGCGCCGGGCCGGGCCTTCGCGAGCGCAATCAGCTCCTTCACCGATTTTGCCGGGACCGCGGGATGCGTGATGAGCAGGAACGGCCCGATCGAGATGAGACCGATCGGAGCGAAATCCCGGATCGTGTCGTACGGCACCTTTCTCATGTGCGGCAGTATCGTTAGCGATCCCGGGCTGGCCACAAAGAGCGTGTAGCCGTCCGGCACCGAGTTCGCGACGAGCTCGGCTGCGATCAATCCGCCCGCGCCGCCGCGATTGTCGAGGACGAGCTGCTGGCCAAGCAGCCTGCTCATCGCGGGCGCCACCAGCCGCGCCGTGACGTCGGGCGTCGAGCCCGCGGCCGTCGATACGATCACCCGGACGGGGCGCGAGGGATAGTCCTGCGCCGCCGCGACGCCGGCGGTAACCGCAAGGAGGAAGACGGAAGGAGGAAGGAGGAAGGCCCACCCGACCGCCGCGCCGCCAAGGCGCCAAAGCCGGGTCGAACGCATCGACGCATCACTCTTCATTTGTCACCCGTTACTGGATTTTGAGCAGCTGCGCGGCGTTGCCCCCGAGTATGCCGCCGCGCTCGGCTTCGGAGAGTTCGCGCAGGCGCTCGACCACGGTCACCGGTTGCGTATAGCCCATGTCCGCGGGGCAGTCACTGCCCATCACCACCCGGTCGGCCCCGACCTGGCGGACGAGATTCATCAGGATCTCGTCGCTGTGCGCGATCGTGTCGTAATGGAAGCGGCGCAGATACGCGGATGGAGGCTTCGTCATGTGCTTGCACTCGGCCCGCACCGTCGTGCCATGATCCATGCGCCCGATCAGCGCGGGAAACGTCCCGCCGGCGTGCGGCAGCATCACGTCGAGCCTGGGGTAGGCGTCCATCACTCCGCCGAACACGAGCGAGGCGGCCGCGATGCCGGTTTCGTACGGATTGCCCAGAAAGTTGCCCAGATGGTACTTGCGCATGCGCTCGCCTCCCACCGGTGCGACGGGGTGCAGGAAGATCGGCAGCGAGAGCGCCTCGCAGCGCGCGTACACCGGCCAGAACTCCTTTTCGTCGAGGTTTTTGCCGTTCACGTGCGTCGCCATGTAAACGCCGCGGATACCGGGCAGCCTGGCCGCCCGGTCGACCTCCTGCACGGCAAGCGCCGGCGCCTGCATGGGCACCATCGCCATCCCGACGAAGCGGTCCGGATACTGCAGGTGCGCAGCAGAACATGCGTCGTTGAACACCTGCGAAAGCTTCAAGCCGAATTCAGGCGGTGCCCAGTACACCATCGGGCTCGTAAGGGAAAGCGCGTGCATGTCGACCCTGCCCTGGTCCATGAGCTTCAGGCGCACCGCGAGCTCGACGTACGGGGGGCTGAACGTCGGGCGCAGTCGGATCCCCGGCGCAACCAGGGTCACCCGTCCCTGCTCGGTTGTACCGACTTCCGCGCCGTTGGCGGCGCCATCTTTCGCGATCAACTCCACCCACTCGGGCGGATACCAGTGCGCGTGCGTGTCGATTTTCAGCATCTAAACCTTTATCACCTATGAACTATCACTCACATGTGAATTATGTCCTGAAATACCCGGTAACACTTAGTTGCGTTTCGATGGCAATCCTTCGAGGGGATACACCCTCCAACGCTCAGGCAACCAGACAAAAGGAGGATGCCATGCTAGCCAAGAAGACAATTTGCATGCTGTCGGCCGGAACGATGCTTGCCGCTGCGGTGCCCGCCTTTGCGCATCGTCCCGATTGGGATCCGGCATACCGTTATCGGACTTACGATAGAGCCGTCGCACAGGGCCCGGTCGTCGAGCGACACGTGATCGAGCGACGCACGGTCGTAGTACAGCAGCCGCCCGTTTACCGCAGCCGGCCGGTTTACACTGCTGCGCCAGTCTATGCTCCTGTGCCGGTGTACGCGCCGGAGCCGGTCTATGCTCCTGCTCCGGTTTATAGCGAGCCGGCCTATGGCTATGCGCCGCAAACGGTCTACTCCGAACCGGTCTACGCTCCGGCGCCCGTCTACCGCGACAATGCCGCGGCCACGCTTGGCGGCGCTGCAGTCGGCGCACTCATCGGCAGTCAGGTCGCACACGGCCGGGACAGGGCCGCGGCGACCGCAGTCGGTGCCATCATTGGGGGCATCCTCGGCAGTAACTTCTGATGACTCGTGGTGATACGAGACTGATGGCTCGTGTCCAGGTCACGCAAAGGGCGGCCCCGGCCGCCCTTTGCTTTTTTGCAACATGGGTGCTGCACGCATCACTCATCACCCATCACTCATCACGTCCCCAGTTTGAGCGTTTGCGCGAGCCAGTCTGCAACAATGGCAGAGACCCGGTCCTCGCGTCCATTGTAGAAGTGATCGCAATCGGCGACGATCTCGACCCGGCACGGTCCGCGTGCCCGGCCCTGAAATTCCTCGGCGGGGTAGCGGTCGCGGTCTTCCTTGTCGCCCCGGATGCACAAGACCGGGCACTGGACCCGCGGCGCGAGGGCGATGATGTCGGGAACAGTGACGAGGCGATCGAGAAAGCTCTCCGCGGTGATCACGTACCACCATCCCGGCATGAACATGAGCTCGCGCCCACGGCCGGTGTCGACGAGCGCGCGAGCCTGTGCAGTAAGCTCGTCCTGCCGATCTCCGGCAAAGAGATTCTCCGATCCGCCGGATATCGTTCTCACGCCGCCGCGGCCGGCGGAAAGCAGTACCAGAGCCGGCGTCTGCGGATGGTCGACGACGTGACGCACCCCCAGCATGCCGCCGTTGCTGTGCCCGATTACGACCGGGTGCGGAAATCCACGCGCTGACAGCCATTGCGCCGCGATCCTGTTGTCCGCAATGGCCTGATCCGTTGACTGGAACGCGCCGCCCACCGCGAGCCGGCTGTTGCGCGTGCTCAATATGTCGTGCCCGCGCCGGTTGAACGCCAGGCACGCCAGGCCCAGGCGGGTAAGCGCCGGCGGCAGAAACCTCGGCGCACCGACGTAGAAGTTCATCGTGTTGCCGTGAAACAGCAGCACCGCTCCGGCAATCGCGCCGTCGTCGGGCTCGTAGTACGCGCCGTCGAGCGGATGCGTGTCGGTGGGGATGCTTATGAGTGCCGTATGCATAACCGGTTGCCAGACAAAGGATGAGGGCTGAAGGATGAGGGATGACGGTAGTCCAGCGCTAGGTCAACGGATTTGTTATTCCCACGTTGATCGACGTTATTCGGCTCCTTGGGCCTGGCCGAGACAACGATATGGACAATCAAAAACGCGTCGCGATGATGGGAAGAACCAAGAGGTTCGCATTGGCCATTATTCGCCTCTATTCGTCGTTACCCCGAACCGTGCTCGAACAGGTTCTAGGAAGACAGATCCTGCGCTCGGGAACCTCGGTCGGCAGTCACTATCGCGAAGCTTGCCGAGCAAAGGCCAAAGCAGATTTCGTTAGCAAGATCGAAGGAGCGCTACAGGAGTTGGAGGAAACTATCTATTGGTTGGAGTTGTTGTACGAAGCAAACATTGTGAAGGTCGCTCGAGTCGAACCTCTAATGGCGGAGGGAAACGAGTTAATCTCGATCTTTGTGACCGTCGTAAAGTCCGTAAAGGGAGTGCCAAAAGCTGGTTAAGTTGTCTCAACCCCTCATCCCTCTTCCCTCATCCCTCATCCCTTCAGGCTCCGTAGCGACGTGCCCCGACGGCGTTCCGAGCACCGTCGTGCGCTCCATGTGCCGCAACTGGGCCTCGTCGAAGTCGCCGAGCGCCTGGTGCATGACGCAGCGGTTGTCCCAGGCGATGATGTCGTTCTTTTTCCACTGGTGGCGGTAGAGGAATTCAGCGCTCGTGGCGTGCCCCACCAGGTAATCGATCAACGGCTTGCTTTCGTCTTCCGTCATGCCCTCGAAGCGCTTGACCTTCTCGCCGATGTAGAGCGCTTTACGGCCCGTTTCGGGGTGCACGCGCACGACGGGCTGCGCTACCGGTGGGTTGATGCGCTTCTGCTCCTCGGCGCGGACCACGCCGGTGCTGTCGTTCGCCAGCTTGCGCGTCCCCGAAAGATGGATGCCGTGCAGGCCGGCGATCATCCTTTTCATCCCGTCGGACAGCGTGTCATACGCCATGTACATGTTTGCGAACAGGGTGTCGCCCCCTACCTCCGGCACCGCGTAGCTCTTCAGCAGCGATCCGAGCGACGGGTGGGTGGTGAACGACATGTCGGAATGCCATTGCCGGCCGGTGTACTTGGTATCGGAGGGCGAGCCGTCGGCCTTGGGCTCGTTGGTCACCATGAGGAGCTCGGGGTACTGCGGATGCCGGTCGCGGGGCAGCGCCTCGTGCCGGTCCAGCTCGCCGAAGCGCCGGCTGAACTGGATGTGCTGCTCGCGGGTAATGTCCTGGTTGCGAAACAGCAAGATGCCGTGATCGAGGAAGGCTTTGTAGATTGCGCCGAAATCCTGCTCGCTCATGGGCTTCGCGACATCGATGTCGCACACCTCCGCGCCGAGCGCATAGGAAAGCTTACGCAGCTTGATCGCCATACCGAATTCCGTGATCGATAGTGAGTGGGAAGCTTACTCGAAATCGGGGACGAGGGTGCACCTCCCCTCGTCACTCCTCACTCGTCACTCGTCACTCGGGTTTGATGCCCGCTTCCTTGACGATGCTCGCCCAGGCGCGGTAGTCCGCGCGGACCGCTTCCGCAAACGACTCCGCGGAACCGCCGACCGGCTCGCAGCCGAATTCCATGAGGCGCTGCTTGCCTTTCGGATCGTCGATCAGGGACTGCAGCTTCGCGTTGAGCAGATGTACGATCCGTGGAGCCGTGCCCTGCGGCGCGAAGACGCCGAACCAGGTGGTCATTTCCCATTCCGGGACGCCCGCTTCTGCCGAGGTCGGTACCTCTGGTATTCCTGCCAACCGCCGCTTCGAAGACACCGCGAGCGGCTTCAATGCGCCGTTGGGAAGGTGCGGCCGCGCCGATCCGAGCGTCATCGTCATCATCTGAACGCGACCCGCGATCAGATCGGGCAGCGCCGGGCCCACACCCTTGTAGGGCACGTGCACGAGCTGCACCCCGGCGACGCGCGCGAAGAGATCGGCCGACAGGTGCGGCGTCGTGCCGGGTCCGGCCGAGGCGTAGTTGATCTTCCCGGGATGCGCCTTCGCGAGGGCGATGAATTCCCGCAGATCCCTGACCGGCAGGGATCCCGGCACGACGAGCAGATGCGGTGCGTCGGCCATGTTGAATACCGGAACGAGCTCTTTGATGGGGTCGAATGGCAGACGGTAAAGGTACGGCGCAATGACGATGTTGCCGCTGGAAATCATCAGGAGCGTGTGGCCGTCGGGAGGAGACTTCGCGACCAGCTCGGCGCCGAGGTTACCTGCAGCGCCGGCCCGGTTGTCCACGATCACCAACTGTCCGAGCAGAGGCCCCAGGCCCGCCGCAGCCGTGCGACCCAGCAGATCGGTTACTCCACCCGGGGAAGTGGCGACCACCATCCTGATCGGTCTTACCGGATAGCCCGGAGCTGCGCCGGGCGCAGAGGACTGCGCCGCAGCGGATGGCGCAATCGCTGCGAGCGCAAGCAGCCAAACGATGCCGGCAGGCCGCGTAGGGGCACGGAGCATACGGTTACGCAGCGGCTGCCGCAACCTCCCACCAGTTGCGGTCGAGGTCGCTGAACGTGAACGACACCTCTCCGTCCCCCTGTCGCACCTCCTGGAGCTCGGAGATCCCCGATGCGCGCCCCATGGCGGCAAACTCCCGGTGCGCGGCCTCCACATCCGCAGGCCCCGCTACGCTCAGAGTAAACCGGTTGAGCGGCGTGAGCGCGCGCCGGCGGCGCGACGGCAGAACGACGATGTACCACGGCGTCGACGGATGCTTGATATAGACGGAGATTCTTCCGCCGCCCGCGAGTTGCAGGCCCAGCACGTCCCTGTAGAAGCGCGCGCTCGCATCCTTGTCGTCGCACTCGAGCGTCCCGTGCGTGAGCGCCTGGGGGACGTAACCCCGTCCGGGGAACTCGCGCTCGGGCAGGACGCGATCCCAGTGCGGCGCGGCGGTGGTCCGGCCCTCGGCTGCCGCCTGCGGGTCGTAGTACTCGATCTCCACGGTGTTGCCGCCCGGCTCATTGAAGTAGACCGACGTGGCGAAATGAGTCGTGTGCGGCTTCGTCACCCGCGAGATTCGGTAGCGCTCCTTGTGCGCCTCGATATAAGTCCAGGCCGCCGCGATCTCGTGCGCGCCGGCAACGCGAAACCCGTAGTGATTGTTGCGCGGCTTGTCCGGAGCTTCCGGACCGCTTTCGTGGACGACAAGCTTCCACGGCGTGTTGGGATGCTCGAGCACCGCCTCGCCGCTCCTGCGCTCGATCACAGTCATGGCCAGGAGATCGGTGAAGACCGGGAGCGTTTCATCCAGGGACCGGCACTCGTAGTGCGCGCGAGTCAGTCCGACCGGATTCAGCATGAGATCGTCCTCCCTATTCGAGCTTGACACCCGAAGCTCTCACCACCTGCCCCCAGTTCCGGTAGTCGGAGCGGACACGGTCGGCGAACGTTTGCGCCGAGCCGCCAATCGGCTCCATGCCCGCGTCGAGCAGCAGCTTCCTCGTCTTTGGCTCGTCGATCACCGCCTGCAGCCTTGCGTTGAGCAGGCGCACGATGTCGGTATCGGTCGCCTTCGGCGCGAATACGCCGAACCACGTGGTCATTTCGTAGCCGGGCACGCCTGCCTCGGCGGAAGTCGGCACCTCGGGGACCGCAGCTATCCGCTTCTTCGCCGCGACGGCAAGTGCCTTGAGCGCGCCGCTCCTCAGATGTGCCTGCACCGGATTCAAGCCCACAGACAACATCTGCACGCGCCCCGCGATGAGGTCGATCAGCGCCGGTCCAACTCCCTTGTACGGAATGTGCGTGAGCTGCACGCCCGCGAGCCGCGCGAAGTGATCGGCGGCAAGGTGAGTCGTGCTCCCGGCCCCCGCCGAGGCATAGCTGATCGCGCCGGGGCTGGCCCGCGCGAGAGCAATGAATTCGCGCACATCCCTGACTGGAAGGGAGCCCGTCACAATGAGCAGTTGCGGCGCTTCTGCCATGTTGAACACGGGCACCAGCGCCGTCATGGCATCGACCGCAAGCGAGCGGTATAGAAACGGCGTGATGACGATGTTGCCGCCGGCGACCATCAGAAGCGTGTAGCCGTCGTGCGGCGCCTTCGCCGCGACCTCTATGCCGACGTTTCCCGCGGCGCCCGGTCGATTGTCCACCACCACGTTCTGGCCGAGCATGGGCCCCACGTTTGCCGCCGCCGTGCGCGCCAGAAAATCCGTGATCCCTCCCGGAGAGGTGGCCGCTACCAGCCTGATCGGCCGCGCGGGATAGGATTGCGCGCCGGCTGGATGGGCCGGCGCCCCCAAGAGCGCGATAAGCAATAGCTGACAGGTGATAGCTGGAAACCCCATGTGGGCAGCCGGCCACATGCCGACTCGACCGTTACTCAGGACCCCTCGGTTGTCACGCTTTTCTTGCCGGGACGCTGCTGTAGAAACTCCTTGTCGAAGTGTCCCTTACCCGCCAGGTCGCCCTGCTCGAAGATCCAGGTGTATCCTCCTTTGGGATTCGAGAGGATCTCCCACGCGTTGTCGTCGGCGTCCCAGAACAGAAAGCTGTAGGTGCCGTGACGCGCGATCGGCCGGGTGATGTCGTGCAGCCCCCATTTTTCGGCGTCCTCGGTGCAGCGCCGCCAGGCCTCATCCACCTCCGCGTCGGTCGCGACGTCGAGGCCATTGTGATAAATGCGCGGCATGCGCTCCTTCTTTTTCGTAAAGACCACTGCGTACACGTGCTGGCCCCCGAGCCGTATCATCAGGGACACCGGGCTAGTGCGCACGACCTCGAGCCCCAGGAATTCCTCGTAGAACTTGCGCGTGGCCTCGAGGTCGCGCGACCCCAAAGTCCCGTGCGACAGGAACTTGGTCTTCAAGATAGGTATGGTCTTGATCGTCTTATTCATCCTTCATCCCTCATCCCTCAGTCCACCTTCGCGCCCGTCCGTTTGATGACCTCGGCCCATTTGGCCGTTTCCTTTCTCACGAATGCGGTGAACTGCTCCGCCGTGCCGCCAACGAGCTCGTAGCCCATCGCGCCGACGCTGTCCTTGATCGCGGGCGATCCGAGCGCGATGTTGATCTCCCGATTGAGCCTGTCGACGATCGTTTTCGACACGCCTGCCGGCGCCACCACCCCGCTCCAGGTGGTCACTTCGAAGCCGGGTATGCCCGCTTCCGAGATCGTCGGGAGCTCCGGAAAGGCCGCCGAGCGCTTGAGGCTCGTCACGCCGAGCGCGCGCACCCGGCCCGACCTGACGTAGGGGCCCATGGACGCGAGATTGTCGAAGGTCAACTGCACCCGCCCCGCAATCACTTCCGTGATCGCCAGCTGTATCGCCTTGAACGGCACGTGGACCATTTGCGTGCCCGTCATCAGCTGGAGCATCTCCATGCCGAGATGCTGGCTGGATCCGCTGCCGGAGGAGCCGTAGGAAAGCTTCCCGGGGTTGTTTTTCGCGTAGTCGATCAGATCCCGCACCGACTTGATCGGCAGGGACGGGTTCACCGTCAGGATGTGCAGCCCGAACACGAGCTGCGTCACCATTTGCAGATCCTTCTCCGTATCGTACGGCAGCTTCGTCATGCTCGGATTGATAGCGACCGCGGAAACCGGCCCGTATCCTATCGTGTAGCCGTCGGGTGCCGTTCTCACGAGCAGGTGCATGCCGATGCCGCCGTTCGCGCCCGGCCGGTTGTCGACGACGACCTGCTGCCCCATCTGCTTGCCGAGCTCCGTGGCCACCACTCGCGAGATGACGTCCGGCGTGCCGCCGGGCGCGGAGGGCACGATGAACCGGATCGGCCGCGCCGGATAATCTGCGGCGATGCCTGCGGACGCGGTTGCAGCGCAAGACAGTACGAGCAGCTGCAAAAATCTTTTTGAGCCGCAGACGAACGCAGATGAACGCAGATGGGGAAGCAAAATGAAACGCTTTTAGTCGATTTTCGCTCCGGAGCGCCTGATGACGTCGGCCCACTTTGCGCTCTCCGATTTGATGAATTGAGCGAACTGTTCCGGCGTCCCGGCCATCGGCTCGGAACCGATCGGCGCGACCCTTTCCTTGAACGACGGGGAAGCGACCATCTGGTTGATCTCCGCGTTGAGCTTCATGATGATAGTGCGCGGCATCCCCGCCGGCGCGACCATGCCCGTCCAGGTCGTCGCTTCGTATCCGGGCACACCCGCTTCGGCGATAGTGGGAAGCTCCGGCAGCGCTTCCGAGCGCTTCGCCCCGGTCACCGCAAGCCCGCGCACCCTCCCCGCCTTCGCATGCGGGGTGATCGAGTTGGTGCTCTCCAGCATGAGCTGCATCTGGCCCGCGATGAGCTCGGTGATGCCCGCCGCTCCGCCCTTGTACGGAACGTGCACCATCTGCGTGCCGGTCATGACCTTGAACAGCTCCATGCCCACGTGCCCCGGCGTGCCGTTGCCCGAGGAGGCGTAGTTGAGCTTGCCCGGATTCTGCTTCGCGTAGGCGATCACGTCGCGCACGCTCTTGAAGGACGTCGCCGGGCCCGCCGCGAGCAGCATCTGGCCGGTCGTCGTCTGCGAGATCGGCGCGAGATCCTTCTGCACGTCGAGCGGCGGCTTGCTCACGACGTTGGGACTGATCGCGAGCGCACCGATCATGGCGTAACCGATGGTGTAGCCGTCGGGCGGCGCTTTCGCCGTGAGCTCCAGTCCCAGCAGCAGCGCGCCGCCGGGACGGTTGTCCACCACGACCTGCTGCTTCAGCCGGCTCGTCAGCTCCGCGCCTATGATGCGCGCAACCGTGTCCGAGGCGCTTCCCGGCGCCTGCGGGACGATCATCCGGATCGGGCGATCCGGATACTCCGCCGCGCGCGCCGCAACGCACCCCACCGCACACGAGACAAAGAGCGCAACGCCAAGACGGCTGCCCGCCCCCATTCGCGCCATCATCGCTTGGCGTCGACCAGCTCGAAGACGTCCCAATCGCCGCGAAACATGCACGTTCCTCCGCCGCGACCGCACCGGCTGGTGTCGATGTATTCGGATCTGCTGTCCGTGCGCACGGTGCGGCCGAGCGCGGGAGCAAACCAGTCGTATTCGATGATCTTGGTTTCGTTGAGGTAGAAATACGCATCCCCGGGATAGATCACACGCCTGATCTTGACGGTGTCGAATTCGCCGGCCGGCACGCGGATGCGCTCGCGCCCGAGCACGGTTCCATCCACGCGCACGCTCCGCGGGGTCGCGGCGCCGGGCACCATGGCGTTGACGCGCACCGACCAGGATTTGCCCGGTTCGAGAGGAAACACATATGCGGGGTAAGCCGATTCGAACACGTACTCCACGTTCTGGCCGTGGCTCGCAAGCTGGTGCCGCAGCCAGTTGCCGTCCTTGGTGTAGGTTTCGACGCGCTGCACACCGGCCCAGGAGCTGTCGGGCGTAACCGAGACGGTGAAGGTGCCCGGATCGACCTTCTCGACGAGGTAGTGGAGCTGCCCGCGAACCTCGTTGTTGTAGCCGTTGACCAGGCGGTAGACATAGGTATCGCCTGAAGCGAGTTCATTCGCCGCGATGGCGGGAGCGCCGCCAGCCATGACGGCGGCGCAGCCGAATGCCGTTACCAGGAAGCGGAGCGTTTCGCGCAAACCAAATTCCGGATTGCTCATGTAGGTTTCCTCCCTGCCAATGTCAGGTTCGTCGGTCGACTCTCAAATCCTAGACCGCGATTACCGCTCGTGCAACGCGAAGTCGAAACAAAGTCCGCGGGGCGTGGCCTACTCGAGCTCGACCGTCTTGAAGTCGGCCGGCAGGACGATCTCGAGCACCTCGCAGTCGTCCGAGTAGTCGAGCACGGCGTGTTCGATGCGGGGCGGCTGGATCCAGCAGCTTCCTTCTTTCATCAGGATTGCGCCCTGACCGTCGAGCTCGGTCTTCATCCAGCCCTTGAGGACATAGACCATCTGGAAATCGACTTCGTGATAGTGGCGCTTCGAGACATCCGCCGGGCGGCACGGCGGGATCAGGCGGATGACATGAGCCTGCACCATTCCATGAGTGGCCTGCTTGAGCCCAAGGTCGCGGTATCTCGCGTAAGCCCTGAGCCCATCGCCCCGGAAATCTTCTTCCCTGTGGTGACTGACGGTAAAACTCTGCGCGGGACGGGCCTTGGCCGTTACCGCAGGCGTGCGGCGCTTGGCCGGACCCTGCCGGCGCATGGCGCGCGCCGAACGCTTCGCCTTCATCTTCGCCTTCGCTCCAAGCATGGTCGCTCCTTCGCTTCGCAAGGCGTTAAAGTTTGCGCCAAGGCGCGCACCGCGGCAACCGCATCGCTTTCTGCGCGCCCAGAAACGCGCTACGCTACGAACGGGTTTCTTTCACTTGCTCCCGACATGAATATCAAGGTGATGCTCGTCGCCGGCAGCATGGCCGTCGCAGCCGCGATCGGCCCGGTGCCGGGATACCCGCAGTCGGGTCCGACCGGCTCGGAGCCGGTGGCGGGCGCCGTCAAGGAACAGGCATATCCCTATCGGCCGGTAAGGATCATTGCACCAAATCCGCCCGGCGGCGGCTTCGATTTCGTTGCCCGCGTCTGCGCGCAGAAGCTCACCGAGCAGCTCGGGCAGCAGGTCGTCGTGGAAAACCGCACCGGCGCCGGCACGCTGGTCGGCACCGAAGTTGCGGCCAAGTCCACGGCGGACGGTTACACCCTGCTCGTCGGCAGCCTCAGCAACCTCGCCGCCAATCCGGGACTCTACAAGAAGCTGCCGTACGACCCGCTGGCCGATTTCGTGCCGGTGGGCATGATCGTTGCCTACAGTTACGCGCTGGTGGCGCGCAAGGACCTGCCCGCGCAGAGCCTGCGCGAGATCGTCGAGTTTGCGCGCGGCAATCCCGGCAAGCTCACCTACGCCTCGGCCGGCGTCGGCACCGGCCAGCACGTGGCCGCCGCGGTGCTCGCGCAACTCGCCGGCGTGCAGATGCTGCACGTCCCCTACCGCGGCGCCCAGGCGGCACACCTCGATCTGCAAAGCGGGCGCGTGGACCTTTTCTTCGACAACGCCGTTACCGCCAAGCCGTACGTCGACGAAGGACGCATCAAGGCGTACGCAGTTTCCAGCGCGCAGCGTTTTGCCGGCCTGCCGACCGTGCCGACGGTAAAGGAGACCGGCGTGGCGAAGATGGAGATGGATGCGTGGTTCGGCATGTTCGCGCGCAGCGGCACGCCGGCCGCCGTGCTGCGGCGCCTGGGCGCGGAAATGGAGAAAATGATACAGGCGCCGGACGTCGTGGCGCGCTTCGAGAAAGGCGGAGGGCGTATGCTGCGCATGTCGCCCGCCGAGGGCAACGCCTTCGTAAAGGCGGAAATCAGGAAATGGAGCACGCTCATCCGGCAAGCGGGCATCACAGCGGAATAAGGCGTCTCGGGTCGCGAGTCGCGGGTCACGAATCACCGTTTTTTATGAGAGATTACTGGCTGAGCAAACTTTTCTTCGATCTGCAGAATCCGACAGCTGCGGAAGAATACCGCGCCGACCGCGTAAAGGTGCTGGACCGCTATCCGCTTGCGCCCGAGGTGAGAGCCGCGGTGGAGCGCGATGACGTGGCATACGTCTCCAGGCTGGTGAATCCGTACCTGCTGAGGTTCTACTTTCACATGTCCGGCATGCCCGAGGAGGATTTCCTGCGCAGGATCCGCGCTTCAGGAAATCAAGCCACACATAAGTAGCCGCAGAATCACACCGGAGATATGGAATGAAGGGCAACAGCATTCTGGCCACGGAATCACACGGAAATACACGGACAAGCCAAAGAACTAGACCTCGCCTTGTGCTGTGGTGAAACTTCCGTGTGTTTCCGTGTGCTTCCGTGGCTGAGTTGTTTCTGGATTTGAGGTTTTGAGCATGGCTAAGCTCGTAGGAGTGTATGCAGCGAGTCACGGTCCTATGATCGTGCGTAACTGGACGACCCTGGCCTCTGGTTGGAAGGAAAGCCTCACTTCGGCATTCTCCGAGCTCGGACGGCGCATCAAGGCGGCGCAGCCCGACGTGCTGATCGAGATCTCGCCCGATCACTGGGTGAATTTTTTCATCGATAACCTGCCTGGTATCTGCGTCGGCGTGGGCGAAGTTCACGACGGACCTCCCGAGCCGTGGCTGAAGGAGTTCCCGCACCGGGCGATCGCGGGACATCCGCAGCTCGCGGGCCATATCGTGCAGACCGCGCTCGCGCACGATTTCGAGCCGTCGGTTTCCTACCGCCTGGCGCTCGATCACGGATTCTGCATCCCGCTCTGGAAAGCGGGATTGGATACGCTGCCTGCGATCGTGCCAATCGTCTTCAATGACCTCGAGCCGCCGTTCCCCACGGTAAAGCGCTGCTACAACTGGGGAACCATGCTCGCCGACGCGATCGCGAGCTATCCCGGAGCGCTGCGGGTGGCGGTACTCGCGACGGGTGGTTTGAGTCACTCGATCGGGGAGCCGACGATGGGCGAGATCGACGAAGCGTTCGACCGCGCGTGCATCGGTCATTTCGAGGCGGGAAATCCGCCCGCGCTGATCGATTTCCTGAACGAGCGGCTGCCTTCAGCCGGCAACGGCGCAGCGGAGATCCGCAACTGGGTGGCCGCGCACGGCGCCGCCGGCGGGCGGGGCTTCGAGCT
Source organism: Burkholderiales bacterium (assembly GCA_035259205.1). Classification (GTDB taxonomy): domain Bacteria; phylum Pseudomonadota; class Gammaproteobacteria; order Burkholderiales; family SG8-41; genus SG8-41. The sequence goes on from DATFWO010000219.1 coordinate 37,708, forward strand.
GATCAGGTACGACCCGATACC
>DATFWO010000220.1:0-3057 GCA_035259205.1 Burkholderiales bacterium
CCCGTCCCGCGATACGTAACGTTCACCAGCCTGGCCCCGACCCTGCTGGCAAACATCTCGGAGGCGATGTGACCCGCGCTGCCGGGCCCTCCCGAGGCATAGCTCATGCCTCCCGGGCGTGCTTTCGCGAGCAGCCCGAGGTCTTTGACCGTGCGCGCCGGCACCGATGGATGGACGACCAGCAGGTAGGTCGTCGAGGCGAGGAGCGAGATCGGGGCAAAATCCGCGGGCGACTTGTAAGGAAGATTGGGATGGAGCGCCGGCGAGGTGATGAGAGCGAGGGTTGTGCCAAGGAGCAGGGTGTAGCCGTCGGGAGCCGCTTTAGCCACCAGGTCCGCGCCGATCAGGCCCGTGCCTCCGGGCCTGTTCTCGACGATGATCTGCCGCCCGAGCGGCCGAGCCAGCTTTTCCGACAGCAGCCGCGCGACGAGATCGGCGCCGCCCCCCGGCGCATTCGCCACGATGAGGCGGATCGGCTTCACGGGATAGGCCTGCGCCAACGCGTTGCCGGCGAGGAGCGCTCCCGCGCCGATGGCCCCGACGGCGACGATAGTCTGCCTCACGTTCTAAGAACCCATGAAATAGGTTCTGGTTATATCACGTCGCCGTGCCTTTATACTCTCGCCATACGTCAGGCGAGGTTCACCGTGAGAAACGGCTACAAAGTCTACGACAGCGATACGCACATCCAACCGGCGGCGGACACGCTCGAAAAGTACCTCTCCGCCCGCGTGCGAGAGCTGGTGCCGGACCTGGAAAGCCGCAAGGTAACCCTCAACAGGGTCTCGCCGGGCGCTCAGGCCTACACGAGGATTCGCCGGGCTTTCCGCCTGCGCAGCGGGCCCGTTGGCGGCTGGGGAGCGGATGTGCCGCGCATGCTGGGCGAGGCGGAACCGCGATCCACGAAGCCCGGCGTCTCCGGCCGATACATGGGAAGCAAGTTTCCGCGCCCGGAAAGCGACGACTGGGACGTGGACGGACGCATAAGCGACATGGACGAGGAAGGCGTCGACGTCCAGCTCCTGGTCAATTCCGGCGGGCCGGGCGGGCACGAGAATCCTGCGGTCAACGTCGAATTCATGCAGGCGCAACATCGCTACCTGGACGACTTCTGCAGCAAGTATCCGCACCGGTTGAAGTCGATGATCGCCGTGAACGCGAGATACGTCGAGGCGTCAGCGCAGGAGATCAGGCGGTGGGGCCGCTCAGCGTGGGCTGCGGGGGTGTACGTCAACCTGCCGATCGACTACCCGCTGGACCACCCCGACCTGCATCCGTTCTGGGAGGCGATGAACGAGCACGGGCTGTGCTACATCCACCACAGCTTCTCCGAGGGCTACCCGGGCTATCGCGACCTCTGGCGCAACCCATTCCTCGGCCGCACCGCGTCGCACCCCTGGGGCGCCATGCGGGCGATGGGAGCGTTCTTCGGCGCGGGTCTCCTCGACCGCTATCCCAGCCTGCGCTTCGCCGTGCTGGAGTCCGGCTTTGGCTGGATCCCGTTCTGGGCCGTCCGCATGGAGGACCAGGCGCAATACATGGGCTTTGTGGCCGAGGACCTGCAGCACACCATGATGGAATACACCACCGGCGGCCGGTTCTTCGCCTCGATCGTCCTCCACGAGGGCGGCAGGATGGTGAAGATGGTCTCGGATTATCTTGGCGATCACGTCCTCATGTTCAGCACGGACTACCCGCATCCCGAGACGCGCTTTCCCGGGTCTGTCGACCTGGCCCTGAGCTGGCCGGAGGTGAGCACGGATCTGATGCGGAAGATCCTCTGGGACAACGCCGTCAAGGCTTTCGGGGAGCCGTGATCGCGGTTCCTCATACTTCATCCTTTACGAAAGGAGACTGAAATGCCGACCATCAGGAACAGGGATGCGGAAATCTACTTCGAAGAGCACGGCCAGGGATTTCCCATACTCACGTTCGCCCCGGCGGGCGTGAAGTCCACAATCGCCGTCTGGAGCCAGCCGATGGCGCCGATCAAGCCGGTCACCGACTTCGCGGGTTACCGGGTGATCGTGATGGATCAGCGCAATGCGGGCGGCAAGTCCCGCGCGCCGATGACCGCGCAGCACGGTTGGGACAGCTATACCTCGGATCACATCGCGGTGCTGGACCATCTGAAGATCGACAAGTGCCACCTGTTCGGCCAGTGCATCGGGGGCACGTTCATCGCGAACCTCATCAAGAAGCAGCCGCAGCGCGTGGCCGCAGCGATCTGGGCGCAGCCGATCGGGCGCGTGGGACCGATGAAACCGCGCCCCGAGCGATTCAACAACTGGATCAACGAGCTCAAAAAGGACCGTCCCGAGCTGACCGAGGAGATGGCGGATGCGATCTACCGCAGCATGTACGAAGCGGGTTTCATCTACTGCGTGGACCGCGAGTTCGCCCGCAATTGCAGGACGCCCTCGCTGCTCCTCGCCGGCAACGACGAAGCGCATCCGCGCGCGATCTCCGACGAGCTCTCGAAGCTGCTGCCGAACCTCGACGGATACATTACCGAGTGGAAAGAAGGCGCGCCGCTCGAAGCAGCGAAGGCCCGCGTCAAGGCGTTCCTGGCGAAGCACACGCCGGTGGCCGTGGCTATTACGCGATGAACGCGCGCTTCTCCGACATGGGCAAGGCCGAGGCGCATTGATGGCTTCGCGCGTCAACCACGTCGCCATCACGTCGGACCACTATGCCGTGAACGGCCGGTTCTACGAGGCCCTCTTCGGCATGAAGCAGTCGAGCAGGCCCCGGCCCGCCCGCTCGGTCGTGCTGGGCGACGGCTACGTCGGCATGAACGTCATCCCGCGCCGCGACGGACGCACCAGCGGGCTCGATCACTTCGGCATCGAAGTCGACGATGTCGAGGACACCATTGCGCGCATCGCCAAATTCGATTCATCCTTGAGCGCCGTGAAGCGCCCGCCCATCCGCCCCTTCGCCGCCTACAGCGCTCACGATCCTGACACCAACATCTTCGATCTGTCGCAGAAGAGCTCCGGCGGGCAGAAGGACGTCTATGCCGAAAACGACTGGGCTCAGCTCCGCACGATCTCG
>DATFWO010000221.1:0-16764 GCA_035259205.1 Burkholderiales bacterium
CTGGCCGCAACCCGAGTGGGACGGGGCGCTGTGGGCGCATCTCTTTGTCGGGAGCCCTCGCAATATCGACATATTGCTTCGGGCTCTCCTCCTCGACCTGCATCCCACATCGCCTCCGTCGCACACGTGCCTAGTTATGAAGCAGGTTCTGGTGAGAGGTGACCAGGCTCCGCGCGCGGCGAAAAACACCCGTCACCCACGCGTGATCGTGATCGGGCTGTGTATGGCGCTGGCCGCGGCCACCACGGCTGCTGGCGCCCAGCAATATCCGACCAGACCGGTCCGCCTGGTCGTGCCGTTCACGGCGGGCAGCGCGACCGACATCCTCGCGCGCCTCATCGGTCCGAAGTTGAACGAGAGCTGGGGCCACCAGGTCATCGTGGACAACCGGCCGAGCGCCGGCGGTACGGTCGCGGGGGGCATCGTCGCGGGCGCGCCGCCAGACGGCCACACGTTGATGCTCACTTCCTCCGTGTTCGCGGGCGCTGCGGCGCTCTACAGCAAGCTCCCCTACGATACGCTGAAAGATTTCGCCGGCATCACGCAGATTGCGAGCACGCCGCTCGTGATCGTAGTGGCGCCGGGCTCGGGGGTGAAGACGGTAAAGGAGCTGATCGCGCTCGCGCGCGAGAAACCTGGACAGATCAATTTCGGCTCGTCGGGTATCGGCTCCGGGCCGCACTACGCCGGCGAGCTGTTCAAGCTCGCGGCCAGGATCAATGTCGTGCACGTACCGTACAAGGGTACGCCGGAGGTGCTGAACGACGTCATGGCGGGACGCATCCTGTACTATCTCTCGCCGCTCCTGCCTTCGGTGCCGCTCTTGAAGGGCGGGCGGCTGCTGCCTCTCGCGGTAACCACCAGGGACCGGCTCGCGTCGCTGCCGGATGTACCGACGATCGCGGAGGCTGCGCTCCCCGGCTTCGAGTACGACGGGTGGTACGGCATGATCGCTCCGGCCAAGACGCCTCGGGCCATCATCGACGCGCTTTCGAAGGAGGTCGGGCGCATCCTGCGCCTGCCCGATGTCAGCGAGCGCATCGTGAGCGTGGGAGCGACGCCGCGGCCGACGACGCCGGAGGAATTCGACAAGCTGGTCCGCACCGAGATCGTGATGCGCGGCAAGATCTTCAAGGCGGCGGGCACCAAAGTCGAATAAAGGTTTGGCGGTATGCGCGCGTTGCAGCTGATACTCGTGGCGCTGCTGGCGTGGATGGCGTCGCTCGCACCCGCTCAGTATCCTGCCAAACCAGTGCGACTTGTCGTCCCGTTCACGCCGGGCGGCTCGAGCGACGTCGTTGCGCGGCTCATCAGCCAGAAGCTCGCGGAGTTCTGGGGCCAGCAGTTCGTCATCGACAATCGCCCCGGCGCTGGCGGTGCAGTCGGCGCAGAAACGGTCGTGCGCGCCGCGCCGGACGGCTACACCATCCTGCTCACGAATCCCGGGCCCGGGCTGCACAACGCGGTGCTGCGCAAGAGCCCGCCTTACGCGCTCAGCGATTTCGCGCCGATCATCTATATCGGCTACACCCCGAACCTGATCGCCGCCTACCCGAAGCTGCCGGCCGGCAACCTGAGGGAGCTGGTGGACTACGCGAAGGCGCACCCGGGCAAGATCAACTGGGCCTCGCCCGGCACGGGCAGCAATCCGCACATCGCGCTCGAGATGCTGAAGCTCGCGACCGGCATCAACGTCGTGCACGTCCCGTACAAGGGCGCGCAGCAGGCGTTTACGGATCTCGTGGCGGGACAGGTCGATGCGCAGTACACCTCGTTCATCTCCGCCGAGAGCCATGTCAAAGCGGGCCGGCTCAAGATCCTGGGGATCTCGGGCGCGAAGCGGCTGCCGGCGCTGCCGGACACCGCAACCTTTACGGAACAGGGCGTCAAGGGCGCCGAGTCGACCTTGTGGGTCGGCTTCGCGACCGCCGCGAACACGCCCCGCGCCATCATTGACAAGCTGAACGCCGGGGTGGACAAGGCGCTGCAGATGCCGGACGTGCGCGGCCGGCTGGAGCAGCTGGGCGTGGAGATCGAAGGCGGCACGCCAGAGAAGTTCGCTGCGTTCATCAGGAGCGAAGCCGAGCGCCTCGCCCCGCTCAGGAAATCCGGAGCGGTGCAAATCGATTAGCGGAAAGCAGGCGCCGGGCGATGGGTCGCGAGCGAGGGCGTAGGGGCCGGAGCCCGTTCTCTCGCTTGCGGCCGCCCGGGTGTAGGATGACACGCCATCACCGGAAATGCTCCGGAGGTTGTCGTTCGAGGGGAGGTCGGTCATGCCGCATTCCAGCGCCAGATTTGCCAGCCGCCGTCGACTACTGAAGTGGTTGTCGGGCAGCCCGTTGCTCGCCTGGCCGGGCCTCGCCGGCCTGGCCGCGGAGATCCCGCAAGTCGCGCCGCCCAAGCGTCCCGATCCGATGATCTGGGGTCCAGGCGAGCTGCAGGACCTCATCAAGGATCCGAAGGACGCGATCAACGTGTTCGACTTCGAGCCCGTGATGCGCAGGAACGTGCCGCCGGCGCATTTCGGCTACATGGCCTCGGGCATAGACGACGAGATCACGTTGAGGGCCAACCGGGAGGCTTTCCTCAAGTACTACCTGCGGCCGCGCCGTCTCAACGACGTGTCCAAGGTCGATACGAGCGTGGAAATCTTCGGGTTCAAGTACGGATCGCCGATATTCATTTCGCCCACCGGCGGCAACAAGGCCTATCACCCGGACGGCGAGCTCGCGGTGGCGCGGGCTGCGCGGGCAGGCAACCATCTCGAGATGCTCGCTACCGGCGCGACGACCTCGATCGAAGCGGCGATCGAAGCGCGCGGAGGTCCGGTCTGGTTCCAGCTCTACGCTACGTCCAGCCCGGAGGTGGGGATTGCGCTGGTCAAGCGCGCGGAAAAGGCGGGTTCGCCGGTGGTCGCAGTGACTGTGGACCGGGTTGCCGGCCGCAACCAGGAGACGCTGTTCAGGCTGCGCCGCACCGATACGCGGAACTGCAAGGACTGTCACGAGAGCGGGCAGGGCGGCGGGGCAAGCGGCGACCGCAGCCGCCGGCCCAACTACGACGGCATCGACCTGTCCCAGGTCCGAAGCTTTCAATCCGACAACATGACGTGGGATTACATCCGCCGCTTGCGCGACAGCACCAGCATGAAGATCGTGCTCAAGGGCATACTCACTGCCGAGGACGCGACGCTGGCCGTCAAGCACGGCGCCGACGGCATACTCGTCTCGAACCACGGCGGCCGGGGCGAGGACAGCGGACGCGCGACGATCGACGTGCTGACCGAAGTCGTGGAGGCCGTGAAGGGTCGCCTGCCGGTGCTCGTGGACAGCGGCTTCCGGCGCGGCACCGACGTGGTGAAGGCGCTGGCGATGGGCGCCGCCGGCGTAGGCGTGGGCCGGCCGTACCTGTGGGGACTGGGCGCGTTCGGACAGCCCGGAGTCGAGCGCGTGCTCGAGCTGCTCCGCATCGAAACGCGCGCCGCGATGCAGCAGTGCGGCGTGCGCAATGTCAAGGAGCTCAATCCGTCATTCGTGCGCAGGGTCTAACTGAGTGACGAGTGACGAGTGGTGCGGCCTTCCCGCTGCGTTCATCTGCGTTTATCTGCGGCTGAGTATCGCCCTTGAACCTGGAAATCTGAGTTCATCCATGGAGTACGCTTGAGCACAACAAAGTCGCGGCTCGCGCTGATGGTCAGCCTGATCTTCGCGCTGCCGGTTCACGCGGCTGATCCGGCGACAACAGCAGGACAGCTTTCCGTAACACGCTCGAGCGCCGGCTATCCGATGAAACCGATACGCTGGGTGGTGCCGTTCGCGCCGGGCGGTGGGACCGATATCATCGCCCGTCCCATCGCGCTCAAGCTCGGCGACAAGCTGGGGCAGTCCATCCTCTACGACAACCGGGGCGGCGGGGGCGGCGTGATCGCCGGGGAAACCGTCGCCAAGTCGAATCCCGATGGCTACACGATGCTGGTCGCCGCCGTCGCGGTGATGACCGTGACGGTGAGCCTGATGAAGATACCCTTCGACCCGGTGAAGGATTTCGCCCCCATCACCAAATTTGCGACGGTGCCGAACATACTCGTGGTCCGCGCGCCGTTTCCGGTGCGCACGTTCCAGGAGCTCGTTCCGCACGCCAGGGCAAATCCCGGCAAGGTGATCTGGGCGGCATCGGGCATCGGCTCGGCCGGTCACCTTGCGCTCGAGCTCTTCCGGCTCACGACCGGCATCGACGTCGTACGCGTAGTCTACAAAGGAGCCGGACCGGCCACCCTGGCGCTGCTCAGCAACGAAGCCGATCTGCTGTTCGCCAACCCGGGCGTGTTCATGCCGCATATCAAGTCGGGCCGCCTGCGTGCGCTGGCAGGGGCAGGGCCGCAGCGCATCGCCCTGCTTCCGGATTTGCCGACCCTGATCGAGTCGGGCTTTCCCGGGTTCGAATCGGGCTCGTGGTACGGCCTGGCTGCGCCGGCGCGCACTTCGCCCGCGATCGTTGCCTTCATGCACCGGGAAGTGGTTAGCGTACTGAAGCAGCCCGAGCTTGGAGCGCTGCTCGCCCTGGAGGGCGCCACCGTGGTGGGCAACACGCCGCAGGCTTTCGCGCAGGAAATCCGCGACGACATCGCGAAATGGGCGAAGGTGATCAAGGAAGCGAACATCAGGATGTAAGTTCCAGTCCGTGCGTTTCCGAGTGATTCCGGGGACTGCAGTAGACTTGCATCAGGGGCGACTTGCCGTGCAGAGGAGGTGAGCTTGAAATCGGGTTCAGCAATGTTTTTTTGCGCGTTGCTCGGGGCAGCGGGCAGTGCCCACGCGGCGCAGCGTGGAGCAGCGGACGATCCCGCTCCGGGCTATCCCGCGCGGCCGATCCGGCTCGTCGTGCCGTTCCCGCCCGGCGGCAGCAACGACATCATGGCGCGCTATCTGGCGCAGTACCTCACCGACCGCTACGGCCGACAGGTGGTGATCGACAATCGTGCGGGTGCGGACGGCATCATCGGCACCGAGATCGCGGCGCGCGCTGCGCCGGACGGCTACACCCTCCTCCTCATTTCAGCGGCCTTTCCGGTCAATGCCGCGACCCGCAAGCTTCCGTACGATCCTCATACTGCGTTTTCCTGGGTAGGAATGCTGGGGCAGGGACCCAGCCTGCTTGCCGTCGGTCCATCGCTCAAGGTCGGTTCGGCAAAGGAGCTGCTCGCCTACGGCCGGGCCAACCCGGGGAAGCTCACCATGACGAGCTCCGGCGGCTACGCGCAATTCGCCTCGGAGCTCTTCAATCACATGTCCGGCATGAAGATGCTGGTGGTCGTCTACAAGGGCGGGTTTCCGGCGCTGATAGACGTCATGGCCGGGCAGGCGCACGTCAACCTGGGCTCGATGATCCAGACGATGCCGCATTTGAACTCCGGCAAGCTGAAGGCGCTCGCGACGAGCGGCGCAAAACGAGCCGCCGCCATGCCCGATCTGCCGACCATAGCCGAATCGGGGGTGCCCGGTTACGAGGCCAACAACTGGTGGGCGGTCGGCGCGCCTGCGGGCACGGCCGCCGGCGTGATCGCGAAGCTCAGCGCGGAGATCGAGAGATACCTGAAGCTCCCGGAGACGCAGAAGCGTTTCGAGACGGAGGGCGCAGAAGCCGACTTCCGCACGCCCGAGGAAGTTCGCAAGCTGATGCCGGTCGAGATGAAGAAATGGGCCAACGTCGCGAAGATGGCCAACATCAAGAGCCAGTGACGGGAGCCTCGCGCAGCACATGAGCGCGCCGACCGGGCCTTCCGCAATGATGAAGGAGCTGAGCGCCTACATCGCCGGTGCGCTCGGAAAACCCCTCCCTCCGGAAGTCACGGAGCGCGCCAAGCTCCACCTGCTCGATACGCTCGCGGCGATGATATCGGGCTCGCGGCTGCTGCCGGGCAGGCGCGCGATCGGCTACGTGAAGACACTGGGCGGGACTAGGGAGGCTACCGTAGTCGGCACGCGCATCGTAACGACCGCAATAAATGCGGCGCTGGCGAACGGCGTCTTCGCGCACGCCGACGAGACCGACGACTCGCACCGGGCTTCGATCACTCATCCGGGCGCCGGCGCGCTTCCCGCCGCGCTCGCGATGGCGGAGCGCAACGGGCTCGGTGGCACTGCGCTCCTGCGCGCAATGGTGGTTGGCTACGACGTCGGCACACGGCTCACGATGGCGCTCGACCTGGCAGCATTCTATCGGCAGGGGCATCACCCGCCTTGCTTCGGTGGTCTGTTCGCCGCGGCGGCGGCGGCAGGCGCGTTGGCGAAGCTCGATGCCAGGCGCGTTCGGTACATGCTCTCCTACACAGCGCAGCAGGCATCCGGCCTGTCCGCCCTGTTCCGCGATCCGGAGCACGTTGAGAAGGCGTTCGACATGGGCGGCATGCCGGCCCACAACGGAGTGCAGGCGGCGCTGCTGGCGAAGCACGGTTTTACCGGCGTCGAGGACGTATTCTCCGGTGACCGCAATTTCTTTTTCGCCTTCTCCCCGCAGGCGCATCCCGGCGAGCTCACGCGCGGTCTGGGCACTACCTACGAGGTGATGAACACCTCGGTCAAGAAGTGGCCCGTTGGTGGGCCTATCCTCGCGCCCCTGGATGCGATCGCCGCGTTGCGGGAGCGCCACGCGTTCGATGCCGGCGAGGTGGAGCGAGTGGTCGTCAAGCTCGCCGAGAATCGTGCGCCCATCGCGAACGACCGGTCGATGCCCGACGTCAACCTGCAGCACATGTGCGCGATCATGCTGATCGACGGCGACGTCACCTTCAAGTCGTCGCACGATTTCAGGCGCATGCGCGATCCCGGCGTGCTTGCGCTGAAAGAGCGGATCGAGCTCGTTGGAGCGCCCGAGCTCAACGACTGCAGGAACGGCTGGAGCGCGAAGGTGGAGATCGTGCTGCGCGACGGCCGCAGGCTCGAGCAGCATATCCCGGCCGCGCGCGGCAGCAACTTCAACCCGATGACGCGCGAGGAGGAAAATGCGAAGGCGCTCGATCTCCTTGCGCCTGTCCTCGGAAAGAAGCGTGCGCAAGCATTGATCGCCACGGTCTGGAGCGTCGAGAAGCTCAAGAACGCGCGGGCGCTCGGGGCGCTATGCCGCGCTTGACCCGTGTGTGACCTGCGTCCCAGATACGCGTCCCGGACGCGGCGTCCCAGATAGGGCGTCCCACATAGGGCGTCCCAGATGCGGCGTTTCCGGTAGAGCGTGTTTGTCGCGAGCGGGCGGTATTGAAGGCGCATCATCTGCGGCACTTTACTTGGGACGGTTCATCTGAGACGCTTCATCTGAGACGTTTTAGCTGAGAACGACTATGAAGCCGAAACTCATGGCTCCACTCGCCGCGGTGCTCCTGCTGGCCACCGCGTCGCACGGCGCGGAGCAGTCCTATCCCAGCAGACCGATCCGGGTCATCATTCCCACGGCCCCGGGCGGCGGGTCCGACGCGATGATGCGCGTGATGGGCCAGAAGTGGACCGAGGCCTGGGGTCAGCAGGTGGTGGTAGACCACCGCGTGGGCGCCGGCCAGACCATAGGCATCAGCCTGACCGCGCAGGCGGCGCCCGATGGTTACACGATGGCGCTCGTCAATCCGTCGCACGCGATCAATGCGACCCTCATGCCCAACCTGCCGTACGACCCGCTGCGGGACCTTGCTGCGATCACGGTCACATCGACGCAGCCGTATGCGGTCACGGTGACGAATTCGTTGCCCGTCAGGACCGTGCAGGATTTCATCGCGCTCGCGAAAAGCAAGCCACGCGAGATCAACATGGCATCCTCCGGGCCGGGCTCCGCGTCGCACCTCGCGGGCGAGATGTTCATGAGCATGGCGGGCGTCCAGCTGACGCACGTCCCGTACAAAGGCACTGGCGGCGCCATGCCCGACCTCATCAGCGGCCGCGCTCATTTCTACGTCAACCCGATGCTCGCGATGATCACCCAGATCCAGGCCGGGCGGATACGCCTGCTCGCGGTTACCTCGCCCAGGCGCGTCACCGCCATGCCGGACGTTCCCACCGTCGCGGAATCCGGCGTGCCGGGCTACGAGGCGACCTCCTGGTACATGCTTCTCGTCCCGAGCAGGACGCCCGCATCCCTCATCGCCAAAATCCACGGCGAGGCCGTCAAGGCCCTGCAATCGAAAGAGGTGACCGAATTGTTGGCGCGCGGAGCGAGCGAGCCCGTCGCCAACACGCCGCGCGAAGCGACGGAGTTCCTCAAGGTCGAGATTGCGCGCTGGGGGAAGGTGATCAAGCAGGCGAAGGTGACGGTCCAGTGACCGGACCGCTCAGCAGTCAGCGGCCAACCGTGAGCGGTGAGCCGTGAGTGTCACGTAATGCCAGTCGCAAGCGTATCACCGGTCGACGCGTCGCGCGCCGTTGTAGCGCCTGTCCCAATAGCGATCCCTGATGTCCTCGACGCGCACCGTCTGTCCCGGACGCGGCGCGTGCACGAACAGGTGGTTGCCGAGGTAGATGCCCACGTGCGAGAAAGCGCGGCGCATGGTATTGAAGAACACCAGGTCGCCGGGCTGCAGCTCGGACTTGTCCACCGGCGTGCCGGCCTGGCTGATATCGCGTGAAGTGCGAGGCAGCACCAGGCCGAGAGTCTCGCGGAACACGTAGCCTACGAAGCCCGAGCAGTCGAAACCGGTTTCCGCGTCGCTGCCGCCGCGACGATAACGGATGCCGACGAGATTGAGAGCATCGGCTATCATTTTCTGACCACCGGTCAGTTCGGGAGGGGTTGCTGCGGGCTCCTGCTCCTGAGACGGCGCTGAAGTCGTGTCGGTAGCCTGGGGCCAGGCGGATTGGACGACCAGCACGCCCGCCAGGAGCAGCGCCGGAAACATGAGATTGGGCCGCATGGCGCCGCAATATAGCTTGGGCCGGAGAGAAATGTAAACCTCTACGACCTTGGTTTTTGTTCGAGGTTGCGCGCAGGGCAGGAATTAGAGTAGCGGAAAGGATATGGCCAGGGTGGCACAAGACACGGGAGCGACAGCGCGCGATGAGTGGTGGCACAAGCCGGGGCGCGTGCTGCTCATCAACCTGCGCGAGGGCGACGAGCCCCGGATCGACGCGCGCGCGCTGGTGCGCGACGCGCAGCGCTTTGCGGCGACCGCCTTCTGCATCAACGGCGGTGGCATCGTTGCTTTCTACCAGACGCGGATCGCCGGCCATCGGATCAGCAGCGGGCTGCGCGGCCGCGATCTCCTCGCTGAGGTCATACCCGCGGCGCACGCCGAAGGCCTCAGGGTGCTGGCGCGCATCGATCCAAGCTGTGCCCCGCAGCAACTCGCCGCGGCCCACCCGGAGTGGTTCGCGCGGGATGAGCGCGGAAACTTCTGCGAAGTGAGCGGCCATTACGTGACCTGTCCCAACGCGGGCTACTACCACGAGCGCATGGTCGAGGTGGTCACCGAAATCCTGACGCGCTACGACGCCGACGGGATCTGGAACAATCAGGGGAAGTTCGCCGCCTGGGATACCGGCAACTGCTACTGCGACACCTGCCGCGGCCTCTTCCATGAGGACGCGGGCTCCGACATACCGCGCGAAGACTGGGCGGACCCGGTGTGGCGCCGCTACAACGAGTGGCGCTACCGGCGCATCGCCGCGTGGGTGAAGCGCATGCACGGGGCGATCCACGCAGCCAGGCGGGACGCGGTATTCATATCCGCCGTGCAGCTCCTCGAGTCGCTCGAAACCTCGCGGCCGGGCGGGTGGGACATCGATTACTGGGTGCCGCATCAGGATATCCTCACCTTCGAATGCCAGCGGCGGAACTCGACGCCGTGGTGGCCCGGCGTCCAGGCGAAATACCTGTCGGGGCTCGCGCCCGACCGGCCGCGCTGGATGACGGTGAGCTATTTCTATCCGTGGTGGCGCCTCTCCGCGGCGCCCGAGGCCGAAAACCGGCCGTGGATAGCCCAGCAGTTCGCCAACGGCGTGAGCAGCTGGCTGCACATCAACGGCGGCTACTCGGAGCTCTTCGACCGGCGCGGGCTGGCGCCGATGCGCGACGTATTCCAGCGGCTCGCGCGCTGGGAGCGCTACTTCGAGGGGGCGCGCTCCGACGCACAGGTCGCCGTCGTGTTCTCGCGCTACAGCCAGGACAACTACGGCGGCGCCAGGCCGGCGCGCTATGTCGATGCCGTGCGCGGCTACTATTGCGCCCTGCAGGAAGCGCACATCCCGTTCGACGTGCTCTCCGACAAGTTCCTCCACGAGCAAGCGCTCTCCCGTTACGGCGTGCTCGTGCTGCCTAATGCCGCATGCCTGACCGATGCCGCCGTGGCGGCGATCGAGCGCTTCGTCGCCGGAGGAGGCGGGCTCGTGGCGACGTTCGAAACCGGCCGTTACGACGAGCACGGGAATCCGCGCGCACAGCCCCTGCTCGCGCGCGTGCTCGGCGGCGAGTATCGCGGTATTCAGCGCGACCTGAAATCCTCCTACGGATATCTCGCGGCGCCAGCCGATCCTCTGCTCGCGGCGATCGCAGACACCGATGTCGTGCCTAACGATGGAGAGCTCGTCGAATTCGTGCCGGCTTCCGATCGCACGGTGCCGCTCACCCTGATACCGCCGGTGCGGGCACATTCCGGTGCGACGATCAGCATCCCCGAGCTGAGCGCCGTCACCGGTTCGTCCGGCATGCCCATCGCCGTGCGGGGCATCTACGACCGCGGGCGGGTAGTGTACTTCTGCAACCAGATGGACTCGCTGTTTTACCATTACGGATTCAAGGACCTGGGGATCATGCTGGCGAATGCCGTCACCCACGCGCTGGGCGGCGAACCGCGATTGGAGGTGGCGGCGCCCGATTACGTTGACGTCTCGAGCATGGCGCAGCCGCGGCGGCGCCTGGTGCATCTCATCAACATGCCTGTCGGCAAGCACGTGAATACGGGCTGGCGCCATCCGGGGCGCAATCTCGTGCCCGTACACGACATCCGGGTACGACTTCGTCTCGAGCGACAGGAGAGGATCAAGACAGTGCGGCTCGCGACGAGCGAGAGCGCGGTGCCGTACGAGCGGCGGGGCGCGTGGCTGGAGGTGAGCGTAGCGGAGCTTGCCGACCACGAGATCGTGGTGTTCGAGCTCGACTGAGGTTGCCGTCATGCGCATCGCACATTGTCTGGTCGTGTTCATGGGTGGGTTGCATCTGCTGGCTGCCGCTGCCGCGCACGCGCAGACCGTCAGGCCCGCAGGTGCTTATCCGACGAAGCCCGTGCGGCTGATCGTGTCCCTGGTTGCGGGCGGTCCAACGGACCTGCTCGCGCGGCTCATTGCCCAGCCGCTGTCGGAGAGTCTCGGCCAGCAGGTCATCGTCGAGAACCGCCCTGGCGCTGGCGGCAACATCGGGGCGGAAATCGCCGCGAGGTCGGTACCCGACGGGCATACGCTGTTGATGGGCACGTCCGGGCCGCTCGCCATCCATTCGAGCCTGTATAGCAAGCTGCCATACGACCCGATACGCGATTTCGCGCCGGTCATACTGGTCGCCTCGGCGCCGTTCGTCGTCGTCGCGCATCCTTCCGTGCCGGCCAGGTCGATCAAGGAGTTGATCGCCCTTGCGAAGGCGCGGCCGGGTCAGCTCAACTACGGCTCGGTTACCGGCAATGCCTCGCATCTCGCAACGGAGCTGTTCAAGAGCACGGCCGGGGTCGATATCGTGCACATCGCGTACAAGGGCGCTGCCCCCGCAACCAACGATTTGCTTGCCGGCCATATCCATCTGAGCTTCGCTTCCACGCCGGGATCCATGCCGCAGGTGAAGGCGGGGAAGCTCAGGGCCCTCGGCGTCACCAGCGCTCAGAGGCTTGCCCGGATCTCCGATGTTCCGACAGTGGCGGAGACCCTCCCCGGCTACGAAGCAAGCGTCTGGTATGGCGTCGTCGCGCCGTCGGCGACGCCGCGCGACATCGTCCTGCGGCTGAATTCCGATATCGCGCACATCCTGCAGCAGCGCACGCACCGGGAACGCCTGGCGGCGAACGATTTCGAGCCGGCCGGTTCGACGCCGGAGCAGTTCGGTGCCTTCATCAAGAGCGAGACCGCGAAGTGGGGCAAGGTCGTGCGCGCCTCGGGCGCCCGCGCGGACTGATTTTCAGCCGGAAGGGGGAGGTTACACGTGAAGGAGAACAGCATACGCAGGGCCGTGCGGGAAGGGCGCGCCGCGCTCGGAACCGGTCTCAAGGAGTTCGCGACGCGAGGCGTTCCGAGGATCATCGAATCCTCAGGTTTCGACTACTGCATGATCGACATGGAGCACGGCGCGTTCGATCTGGAAACCATAGCCAATCTCGCTGCGTGGTTTGCGGCCACGGATGTGTCTGCCATAGTGCGCATCCACAAGGCGTTCACCCACCTTATTCCCGGCATCCTCGACCAGGGCATCATGGGCATCCAGATCTCGGGCGTCGACACCGCGGACGAAGCGCGCGCCATCGTGCGGGAGGCCAAGTATCCGCCGATCGGAAACCGCGGAATCTCGCAGATGGGTCCCCATACCGGCTACAAGGGATATGGCAGCCGCTATCAGGCCGAGTACAGCCCGTGGGCCAACGATAACGTCATCATCTGCCCGTCGATCGAATCGCTGGAAGGCCTGGAGAACGTCGAGGCGATCGCCGCGGTCGAGGGCATCGACATGATCGCCTACGGCCACTCCGATCTGAGCGCCCAGCTGGGGATCCACTTGCAGCTCGATCATCCGCGCTTCAAGGAGGCCCTGCGCAAGATCGTCGATGCCTGCAGGAAGCACGGCAAGCTCGCGCGGGGCTCCGCGGAGACGGAAGCGCAGATCGAGGAATACTGGAAGCTCGGCTGCAAGGTGTTGAATCTGCCCGGTACGGATACGAGCACCTACCACGACGGCCTCAAGGCCCGCGCGGCGCGTGCTCACGCGCGACTCAAGGCAATCGGCGTGCCGGTGCCGTGAATACGCGGACCGTCATTCTCACGATGAGCATCGGGCCGTAGAATTGAAGCTGCGATAAAGGGATACTCCATGCCTGATGCATGTCGTTGTTGATACAGGCTCACGATAAGACGCGAAAGGTGAACGTGATGATTTCCTCGAGAGTGGAAGACGCCCAGAACATTTTCGACCTGCGGGACATGGCCAGGCGGCGCCTGCCCAAGTGGCTGTTCGAGTTCGTGGACCGTGGCACCGAAGACGAGGTCGCGCTGCGCAACAACCGCGAGGCGTTCGAGCGCATCAAGCTGCGGCCGCGCATGCTGGTGGACGTCTCCGGCCGCAAGCTCGACACCACCTTATACGGCAAGGAGCACAAGATGCCGATAGGCATCGCTCCCACCGGCGCCGCCGGCATGATGTGGTACCAGGGCGAGCTGGAGCTGGCGCGCGCCGCCAAGGCCGCCGGCATCCCGTTCTCGCTCGCCACCGGCTCGATCACCAGCATGGAGAAGATCTCGGGCGAAGTCGGCGGCACGCTGTGGATGCAGCTCTACATGTGGGCCGACCGCAAGCTTTCGCATCAGCTCGTGCGGCGCGCCGCGGCCGCGGGTTTCGAGGCGCTGGTGGTGACCGTGGACGGCGCGGTCGCCGGAAACCGCGAGTACAACCGGCGCAACGGCTTCTCCGTACCCTTCAAGTACAACCGCAGGAACACGACCGACGTGCTCATGCATCCGCGCTGGCTGTTCGGCGTGTTGGGGCGCTATATCGCCAGCGGCGGCATGCCCACACGCGTGAATTTTCCCGAAGAGCTGCAGAGCAAGATCACCACGGCCTATGGCGGCAACAAGGAGACGCGCAGCGATTCACTCAACTGGGACGATCTCAAGGCCCTGCGCGACATCTGGCCCCGCAAGCTGCTGGTGAAGGGGCTGCTGCATCCCGATGACGCGTCCAAGTCCCTGGAATACGGTGCCGACGGCATCATCGTGTCCAACCATGGCGGGCGCAACTGCGACGCCGCGCCCGCGCCCATCGACGTGCTGCCGGAGATCGTCCTGGCAGTGGGCGACCGCACCACCATCCTCCTCGACAGCGGCGTGCGCCGGGGGAGCGACGTGGTGAAGGCGCTGGCGCTGGGGGCGAAAATGGTGCTCGTCGGACGCAGCACGCTCTATGGCACCGCTGCTGCGGGCGGGGCGGGCGCGACCCGGGCCCTGGACATCTATCGCGGCGAGATCAGCCGCGCGATGGCGCAGATCTCCTGCAACCGCGTGTCCGAGATCGGGCCGCAGCACGTGGCCTTCGAGCGGCGCTGGGCGGCTGCATGAGCGAGCACGTGAAATACCAGCGGGGGCGCCTATGAAGGCCGCATGGCTCGCACTTGTGCTGTGCTGCGCAAGCCCGGCCATCGCGGCAGTGAATTCGGATCCCGCGCCCGGATTTCCCTCGAAGCCGATACGGTGGATCGTCGGATTCACGCCCGGCGCATCGAACGACGTCGTCGCGCGCACGGTCGCCCAGCGACTCACGGAAATCTGGGGACAGCAGATCATCATCGACAACCGACCGGGCGCGGGCGGCATGATCGGCGGCGAGATGGTCGCGCGCGGCGCGCCCGACGGCTACACGGTGCTGCTCGCCACCGGCGGCCCGAACATCGGCAATCCGCTGCTCATGAAGAAGCCGCCCTACAAGGTCGAGGATTTCGCCTATGTCGCCATTGCGGCCGACAATCCCCTGATCCTCGTCGTCACGCCGTCGTTCCCGGCGAAGACGCCGCGCGAATTCGTCGACTATCTCAAGGCGAATCCCGGCAAGGTCAACTGGGCCACCTCGGGCATCAACAGTACGCCCCACGTCAGCATGGCGATCTTCACCCATGCCACCGGAGTAAAGCTGACGCAGGTGCCGTACAAGGGCGCGGCAGCGGCGCTGATCGACATCGTGAGCGGCCAGGTCTCCGGCATGCATAGCTCGGTCGCGTCGGCTGAGTCGCAGATCCGCTCGGGCCGCGTGCGCGTGATCGCCGTGGCGGGCCCGAAGCGCCTGCCCGCGATCCCCGACGTGCCGACGCTGGCGGAAGCCGGCATCAGCAACGCGGAAGCGCCCAACTTCTATGGCATGGCCGCGCCGGCGCACACGCCGCGCGCGATCGTGCAGAAGCTGAACGCCGGCGTCAACGACGCGCTCGCACAGCCGGAAGTGCGCCGCCGCCTTGGCGATCTCGGCATGGATATCGTCGGCGGCTCGGCGGAGGACGCAACGAAGTACGTGATGACGCAGGCCGCGCGGGTCCGGGGATTGATACGCGCCGGCGTGCTGACCCCCGAGTGAGGGCGCCAGAGGCCATCGATGTCCATGCATGATCTGCTGGTCTCCGGGGCGATCTTCCTGTGCCTCGTTGGCGCCTCGCTGGGCGCGCTCCTGGTTTCCGAACAGCTGCCCGCCCGCTACCGCCACGACGACACCAGCAACGTCGTAAGGATCGCCGTAAACGTGTTCGTGGTCGCGACCTCCCTGGTGCTCGGGCTGCTGCTCAACTCGGCCAAGGATACGCACGAGGCGGTGGATCGCAACGTGCACGCCTTCGCGACGGACATCATCCTGCTCGATCGGACGTTGCGGCACTATGGCCCGGAAGCCGCGGCCGCCCGCGATCATCTGGCCGCCTATGTGCGGCGGGCCGTGGATGGCACGTGGGGCGCTGCCGGTTCGTCAGTGCTCGAGGATCGCGAGGCGGAGCGCTTGCTCGACGCGGTGGGCGATGCGCTGCTGACCATACGGCCGTCGGATCCCGCGCGCATCGAGTTGTGGAGCGACGCCCGGGCCTACTATCAAAACGTGGTGAAACGGCGCTGGGTGCTGATCGACGAATCCGACGGGACGATTCCCGCTCCTTTCCTGGTCCTGCTGGTCATGTGGCTCATGCTGATCTTCGCGAGCTATGGGTATCGAGCGCCACGGAACGCGGTGGTAATGACGACGCTCGTCGTGGCGGCTCTGCTGATCTCGGGCGCCATATACCTGATACTCGACATGGACGTGCCGTTCTCGGGGACCATACGGATTTCTTCCGCTCCCATGGAGCGCGCCATGGAGCAGTTGCGCAGGTGAGCGGCTCCGCTTCGGCGGGCTGGGCGCGGAATCTGGGACGCCCTGTCCGCGACGCTTCATCTGAAGCGCAATTGAGTGTCTTCCTCTACTGCCGCAGCGCGAGGCGCTCGGCGAGCCCCTCGTAGAGCCGATACTGATCGCGCACGAACTTGTCCGTCTCGGCGGGGCTGCGCACGGCCGGGATCCCGCCGAGCTTCTCGACGCCGGCGAGCCAGGCGGGGTCCCGCACCAGCTTCGAGAGCACGTCGGTCCAGCGTTCGACCACGTCTCGCGGCAAGCGCGGGGGGCCGGCCAGCGCGGACCAGGCCGCAAGGCTCTCCATCTGCGGCCAGCCCAGGCTTCTTGCGGTCGGCACGTTGGGCAGCGCCTTCAAGGTCTCGCGCGTCGTCGTCATGAGCGGCTTGAGCGTCCCCGACTGGAAGTGCCCGAGTAGCGCGCCGAGGTTGCTGCAGGCGAATTGCGTTTGCCCGCTCAGCAGCGACACCGTGACCTCGCCCGATCCCTTGTATGGAATCCCGACCGCGGCATCCTTCGGCAAGCCGGCCAGGCTGAAGAGATACTGCGGTCCGAAGTTCTGCAGCGTCCCTTCACCGACGGTAGCGAAGTTGAGCTTGCCCGGGTGCTTGCGAATCTCGGCGAGGAGGTCGTTCATCGACGAGTACGGTGCATCGCCCTTCACCGCACATACGTAGGGATTGA
>DATFWO010000222.1:0-3714 GCA_035259205.1 Burkholderiales bacterium
CCCGTCCCACAAGGTCGCGCACATTCGCGCAATAGCGTCCTCGAATCGCTGAGCGCCTTGATCATCTTTCTCGCGCCCGGCGAAGGCCGAAAACCACCCGCTTTCGTCCTCGGCAAGCAACCACCGCCCGACGACTTCGGACGTCAGCGACGGCAACGGCACCACATGCCGACCCGTCATGGCCGTCAGACCGGAGTTCACAAGGAACACGACACCGCCGCGCTGCGAAAACAAGGGCATCACGATCGCCGCGTCTGGCGGGAGGCCGGACAGCGTGCCCAGGCCGCCGTCTCCACGCCGCCGGTCGTCCGCGAGAACTTCCTGCAGCGTGCGCCGTGCCTCGATGAGGCGCTGCACGTCTTCGATGAAATCCATGCCGCCGTACCCGGAAGATTCGAGTCGCCGAATCTCTTCTACCAGTGCCGCGGCTTGCGGTCGGCGGCGGGCGTCGACCGATGAGATGTCCGTCAGGCGGAGGCGCAGGCTGTCATACAACAGGCGGCCCTTCCCGCGGTCAAGGGCGGTCACGGCGGTGTCGAGGCGATCCGTCTCGAAGCAGCAATAGGCCAGTTTCCTCGACAGTCCTTCCATGACCGAGACGGCGACGCGCCGCGCGGGCATGCTGCCGCTCTGCTCGAACCGTCGCCCCCCGATGTCGACGGCCTCTTCGAGCGGCGCAATTGCTTCGGCGGGATGGCCCTCCGCGAATAGCAAGCTGCCGAGTTCGCTCAGGGCGGTGAAACGCTCGCGGCTATCGGGGCAGGAGAAAACGGCGAGGCAATTCGCGTAGCATTTCGCGGCGTACGCCCTGACCGCGCTCTCAGCGGACGCCGCCAGGATTTCGCGCCTTCTCCTGCTCAAGCCGGCCCCACAGTTCCGGATGGTCCCGGCGCGACAGGAAAGCCTGGGCACGGAAGAGCACTTCGACAGGCGACGACCGGAAGCCTTCCACGTCGTCGCCCCGCAACGCCTGAGCGAGGCGGGCGCGATGAATTTGTATCGCCGCCCAGTTCGCAGGATGGGTGAGCGGCGTAAAGATCTCCTCGGAGGCCGCCAACTGGTACGCGAACTGGAGTTTGAAGTCGCCCGGGGCGTCCGCCGTGACCAACGGTCCGATCGCGGCGCTCCAGCCGAGCAGCGCCGCCGCCCGCTCGAACGGATAAGTTTCCTTGGTGAATACGTCGAGCGACTCCTTCAAAAAGTCCACCGCAGCCCTGGCGTCAAAAAACGGCATGAATTTGTCCGATTTGGCGCCGGCAGAGAGCTTCGTCTCCTGACGCAGTTGGTAGGCGATGCCGCGCAGGTATTTGCCCAGCGCCCAGTAGTAGGGGTCCGTCTCCTTTTGCAGCTCAAGACTGTCCGTGTGGACGAGGATTTCGTTGGCGTTTTCCTCGGGATCACCACGCAGCCGGCGGAGAAAGACGTCGGCCAGTAGCACGCGGGTACGATCCTTGACCGTCTCGTCGTCCAGCCCGGACGCGGAATCGGAGAGGAGGCCGGAATAGAGGGCGGAGAGGGCCCGTCGCAAGTAATCGAGCGCGCGCTCGAGATCCTGGGCTTTTTCGGGCCCCGGCCGGGCCATGTGAAAGCACGCCAGCGCGGTGAGGGCCTGTGCCTGCAGCATCGTCCTCTGCCGGTCGTTTGCGCCCTCCGCCTCGCCCGGGGAACCGCCGTCGCTGCCGGCGGCTCGGCCGCGCGGACCACCGCAGCGAAGGCCTCGATCGCGGCGTCGATGTGGGTCACGCGCTGTAAAACGGGGGCCCGTATGATCTGGTCCGCGTGCCCGAAGGCCTTTTGGAGGGCCTCGCGCGTGGCCACCAGGCCGGGCGCGGTGAGCGTGTAAGGTGCCGCGCTGCGGGTGACCACGCCGAGGTCGCACGCCAAACGCTCCAGGTCGTGGCGCAGGGCTATGTCGTGCGCTCCTTCCGCACAGAGCCAACGGGCTTCGCGTTCGGCGGTCCGCACCTGATAGGAGTCGCTTTTCCAGACCTTCAGGTTGAGCGGGGGCAGAATCTGTTCCAATACCACGACCGCCTCGGCCCGCTGTCCCGCGGTGGCCAGGTCCCATGCCAACGGGGCACCGACCTCGCTCACGAGATAGGGAAGGACTGCGTGGTCGGACTCGAGGGCGACTGCCGCCATGCGGCGATATATTTCGACCGCCCGTATGTGCTGCGGCAGGTCCGGCTCCACGCCGAACGCGCGCGGGACCGAGTTGACCACGCGGTCGATGACGTGAAGCCGGTCGTCAACCCGGTCGCGGAGCGCCTGGACGAGGACGCCGGCGGCGATCAGTTCGGCCAGTAACTCGTCGCTTTTCCCATCAGGCGCGCTCAGGATTTGGGCTGCCAGGGCCAGGCTGGGCTCGGCCTTCGCCGGATCCCTGCGCCGCCTCCAATAGAAAAGGGCGAGGTTGATCAGCGCTTCGATGTGGATCGGATCCTCACGGCCGAACGCCCGTTCCGCCTGGCTGCATGCGCCAGCGGCAGTGTCCTCGATGTACTCGAGGTTTTTGTACGCGCTCGCGTTCGGATTGAAGGTGCCCGCAAGCACCTCTCGATTTTCGCTCCGGCCGTATTCGCGGAGCTTATCCGCTGTTATCTTTGTCATGGCCGATCTCCCCATCGACTACGACAGCGGCTTTCAGGGGAAGGCTCCCTGCGAGCGCGGATTGGATTCCGGAGATTGAGCTTAGGGCACGTGGACAAATCCTGGGAGAACTAGGTTGCCTAGGCTACAAGAGCAGCACCATGATCGAGGCCAGTTGCACGAAGCCGAGGAAGTTTCGTGCGGTCTTTTCGTAGCGCGTGGCGACGCGGCGAAATTGCTTGATGCGGTTGATGAATCGCTCCACCAAGTTCCTCTCTTTGTACAAGTGCGCATCGTGTACCCGCGGCTTGCTGCGGTTTTGCTTCGCGGGAATGACCGCCTCGGCCCCGCGCGCTTCGATAAACTCGACCAACGCGTCGCTGTCATAGCCTTTGTCCGCGATCACGGCCTGCGGCTGGTAGCCTGTCAGCAGAGCCTGCCCTTGGGTGACATCGGCACGCTGTCCCGGCGTGAGTCTCAACTCCACAGGCAAGCCCAAGCCGCTGACGGACACATGCAGTTTCGTGGAAAATCCGCCACGCGAACGGCCCAGCGCTTGGTGTTGCGGCCCTACGTTGGGGCCCCCTTTTTTGCGCCGGCTGCATGTTGGTGGGCGCGGATAACCGTACTGTCCAGTAACAGCCATTCCAGATCAGGATCACCCAACGTATGGAACACGCGCGCCCACACTCCTTTGGCAGCCCAGCGATCAAAGCGTCGCCAGGTTGAGTTCCAATTGCCGAAGCGCTCAGGAAGATCGCGCCAAGGCGCTCCGGTTTTACCGATCCACAAGACAGCGTCGATGAACAGCCGATTGTCATTGGCGGTGACGCCCGGATCGCCCTCTTTGCCCGGCAACAGATTCTTGATTCGTTGCCAACGTTCATCCGAAATTGCGTGGCGGCGGAGCATGTCGAGCCCTCCTTGGCTGCTGAAAACCGGGCCCGCAGCTTACCTCCGCCCGCTAGCTTTTGTCCACATGGCCTAGGATTAAGAGAAAGGATTAGGAGTAAGAGTAGGACCATTGTCTTACATTTCTCTTACTCCTGCTCTTAATCTGCGCCACACATTATGTAGCCAGTGGCAGGCGCACGCGAAAGACGCTCCCCCTTGCCGGCGTGCTCT
>DATFWO010000223.1:0-4846 GCA_035259205.1 Burkholderiales bacterium
AGGGCGCCTCTTCGATCACCTTCTGGTGGCGCCGCTGCACGGAGCACTCGCGCTCACCCAGGTGCACCATGCGGCCGTGCTGGTCGCCGAGAATCTGGATCTCGATGTGCCGCGGGCGCTCCAGATACTTCTCAATATAGAGCCGCCCGTCGCCGAAGGCGTTTAGTGCCTCGGAACTGGCGTCGCGCCAAGCACCGCCGAACTCCCTGTCGCTCTCGAGCAGGCGCATACCCTTTCCGCCGCCTCCCGCGACGGCCTTCAGCAGGATCGGGAAACCGATCTCGTTCGCTTTGGCCTGCGCCTCTTGGAGGTGTGCAATCGGCTCGACCGTGCCGGGAACCACAGAAACGCCCGCCCGGCGCGCCAGTTGGCGCGCGGTGGTCTTCGGGCCCAACTGCTCGATGGCCTCTGCCGAGGGGCCGATAAAGGTGATGCCTTGGGCGGCCAAAGCCCGCACGAATTCAGGATTCTCGGCAAGAAAACCGTAGCCTGGATGTACTGCATCGCAGCCGGCGCGTCGCGCGACTTCGATAAGCTTGTCGATCCGCAGGTAGCTTTCGCTCGAACGAGCGGGGCCGATCGAGTAAGCCTCCTCGGCCAGCCGAACATGCAGCGAGAGCCGGTCGGCCTCGCTGAATACCGCCACCGTGCCGATGCTCAGCTCGCGGCAGGCGCGCAGGATGCGCACGGCAATCTCGCCGCGATTCGCAATCAGGATCTTCCGGAACATAGCTTCCTGCGGGTCGGACGGCCACCGGCCAGCGCCCGCGCCTTTCCGTCCCAGCGGTGCATTCCATGCTCTCTCACAGCGGGATGTTTCCGTGTTTCTTCTTGGGATTGATGTCACGCTTAGATTCGAGGGCGCGCAGGGAGGTGATGATCTTCGCGCGGGTCTCGGAGGGCTCGATGACGGCGTCGATATAGCCGCGTTCGGCGGCGACGTAGGGGTTCGCAAAGCGCTCGCGGAACTCGGCAATCTTTGCCTGGCGCAGGAGCTCGCGCTCCGCCTCCGGCGCGCGCTCGAGCTCGCGGCGGTAAACAATGTTGACCGCGCCTTCCGGTCCCATCACCGCGATTTCAGCAGTGGGCCAGGCGTAATTCGCGTCGGTGCGGATATGCTTGCTGGACATGACGCAGTAGGCGCCGCCGTAGGCCTTGCGCGTGATGACCGTGATTTTCGGGACGGTGGCTTCGGCGAAGGCATAGAGCAGCTTCGCGCCGTGCTTAATGATGCCGCCGAACTCCTGCTGCGTGCCGGGCAGAAAACCGGGCACGTCCTCGAAGGTGACCAGGGGAATATTGAACGCATCGCAGAAGCGTACAAAGCGCGCGCCCTTCACCGAAGCGTTGATGTCGAGCACACCCGCGAGCACGGCCGGCTGGTTGGCGACGATGCCCACCGGGCGGCCGTCGAATCGCGCGAAACCCACGACCAGGTTCTTGGCGAAGTGCTCGTGCAGCTCGAAGAAGTAGTTGTCGTCGGTGACGGCGTGGATGACATCTTTGATGTCGTAGGGCTGCATGGGATCGGCGGGGACGAGCGCGTCGAGGCTCCGATCGGCGCGGTCCCAGGCGTCGGCGGAGGCACGCCGCGGCGGGTCTTCCAGGTTGTTCGAGGGCACGAAGCTCAATAGCTCGCGAATCATGGCCAGGCACTCGGCGTCGTCGCGCGCGACAAAGTGAGCCACGCCGCTCGTCGAGTTGTGCGTCATGGCCCCGCCCAGCTCCTGCTTGCTGACCTCTTCGTGCGTGACGGTCTTGATCACGTCCGGCCCCGTGACAAACATGTAGGAAGTGTCGCGGGTCATGAAGATGAAGTCGGTGATCGCGGGAGAATAGACTGCGCCGCCGGCGCACGGTCCCAGGATCGCGCTGATCTGCGGGATGACGCCGCTGGCCAGCGTATTGCGCAGGAATATCTCCGCGTAACCGGCGAGCGACATTACGCCCTCTTGGATGCGCGCTCCGCCGGAGTCGTTCAAGCCGATCACCGGCGCGCCAACGCGCATGGCCAGATCCATGATCTTGCAGATTTTCGACGCGTTCGTTTCCGAGAGCGAGCCGCCAAACACGGTGAAGTCCTGCGCAAAAACGTACGCCAGCCGGCCGTCGATCCGGCCGAAGCCGGTTACAAAGCCGTCGCCCGGCGGCCGCTGTTCTTCCATCCCGAAATCGGCGCAGCGGTGCGTGACAAACTTGTCGAGCTCCTCGAAGCTGCCCTCATCGAGGAGCAGGTCAATCCGCTCGCGTGCGGTCAGCTTGCCGACTTTGTGTTCGCGCTCACGGCGTTCCGCTCCGCCGCCGGCTTCCGCCTGGGCGCTGCGCCGGCGAAGCTCTTCGATCCGTTCCGGGAGTTTTTGGTTGATGGCCATGGGCTGCCTTGCGCCCGCATGAGGTTCGGGCCGGAGGCAAGCGTGCCATAGCCTGCCGCGCCGGGCAAGCGCGAGCCACGCGCCCGACGTCGCCTAGCGGGGCGGCTTCAGCCAAGGGGGCGATTTCGGCGCGAAGATACGTACGGCCACATGCGTGCCCAAGTAGACCGTTCCCACCAGCAGGAGCACCCCCAGGACCAGTTCAGCGACCACGGCTACGGCCCGGAGCAGAGGGCTATTCATCTTCGCGACGGCAAGGCTTGCGCCCACGAGCACGAACACGGAGGCCAAGGTCATCACCACGACGAGCAGGGTGGTTAGCAAGGCGGCAAGGAATCTCTTCATGGGCGCGTCACGGGCTTCCGGGTTGCGCGCGGCAAGGATAGCCCGGGGAAAGGGGAACTCCCTCGCTCCGATCTGTTCTTTCGAGCCTCGCGGCCGCGTCAGTGCAGGCCAGACCAGTCGTCCGCGACCAAGATGGAGTTACTCGGGTTCGACGGGTCGTACTTCACGCTGGCGGGCTGGCCCGCGACGACGCGTTCGAGACACACGCGCTCCTCGAGCCCGGTAATGTCCTGCGCGGTCTCATACGTGACGCCGGAGATGGAGTAGCTGTAGCAGACCACTTTGCGCGGGCTGTCGGGCGGGTTGTCGCTGGGCGCGACGTGGCGTTTGCGGAACAGAGTGGGGCCTTTGCGGGTCTCCACTGGAGGCGCCGGCGCATCGAGGATTTCGAGGATCTGACCTTCGGCGATGCGCCCGATGTGGTTCAAATGGGAGCGGCGCTGCCGCTCGGCTCCCTCGGCGTCGTGGGAACGCCAGCGCCGCCAGTACAGAACACCGCTGGCCGCCAAGGCCACCGCGGCGAGCGTACCCAGGAGCGTCCGCCAGTCGATTGCCGCGTACCTCAATGCCCGCCTTTGCGCGCGACGGCTGGTTCCGTGATCTCGCCAAGAACTTCGCGCGCCTTCTCCCAGTCTTTCAAGAAACCCTCGAGCCCGCGATCGGTGAGCGGGTGTTTGAAGAGTTGCTCGAACACCTTGAACGGCATCGTGCCGATGTGTGCGCCCATCTTCGCGGCCTCCACGACGTGCATGGGGTGCCGCAGGCTTGCGGCCAGGACCTGCGTCTGAAAATTGTAGGCGCGGTAGATCTCCAGAATCTCGCGCAGCAAGCCGAGGCCGTTCTCGGAGATGTCGTCCAGGCGCCCGAGGAACGGGCTAACGAAATAGGCGCCGCCCTTGGCCACGATCAGTGCCTGCGACGGGGAAAACACCAGCGTGACGTTGACACGAATGCCATCGCGTGTGAGCTCGTTGAGCGCCCGCACACCCTCAACAGTCATGGGCACCTTCACGACGATGCTGGGATGCCAGCTGGCGAATTCGCGCCCCTCCCGCACCATGCCCTCCGCGTCGGTCGAAACCACCTCCGCATTCACCACGCCGGGCTTCACCACCTCGCAGATCTCGAGGATATGCTCCCGAAAGGGGCGCTTCTCTTTGGCCACCAGCGTGGGGTTGGTGGTGACCCCGTCAAGCATGCCGAGCGAAGTCGCCTGGCGGATCTCCTCCAGGTTGGCGGTATCCAGAAAGAACTTCATTCGCGCTCCTCCTCGACCCGCTCGGAGCCGCACCCCCTCGAGGGGTTCAGGATCCGTGGGCCATGACGGGGTTGCGCAGCGTGCCGACGCCGCTCACCACAACTTCGACGACGTCGCCCGGGCGCAGCGGCCCGACGCCGAGCGGTGTGCCGGTCGCCAGCACGTCGCCCGGCACCAGCGTCATCATGCGCGATACCCAACGAATTATAACATCAACGGGGAAGACCATCTCGGTGGTGGGCGCGGACTGGCGTCGCTCGCCGTTGACGTAAGTTTCCACCCTGCTCGCCGAAGGATCGAGCTCGGTTTCAATCACCGGCCCCAGCGGGCAGAAGGTGTCGAAGCCTTTCGCGCGCGTCCACTGCCCATCGGACTCTTGCAGGTCGCGGGCGGTCACGTCGTTGAGGCAGGTGTAGCCCAGGATGTACGGACGAATGTCATCCTGGGGCCCTAGTTCCGAGCACGTGCGCCCGATGACCACGGTCAACTCGCCTTCGTAGTCCACGCGCTTTGAGAGGGGCGGGAGGATGATGGGTTCGTCCGGGCCGATGATGGACGAAGGCGGCTTGAGGAAGATGAGCGGTTCGGCTGGCACGGTGTTGCCCAGCTCCGCGGCATGCTCGCGGTAGTTGCGCCCCAGGCAGACGATTTTGCTGGGCACTACGGGCGGGAGAAGCTTGGCCTGCTCGAGCGGCGCGACGCGGTCGCTCACGCGCCACTCGCCGAAGATATCGCCAGAGATCTCCCGCACCGTGTTGCCGGCGATGGCGCCGAGGCGGGGTTCCGGGCGCGAGGCCGCGCCGTGACCCGCGATCTGGCCGGCATTGAAGACGAGCGACTGGTAGCGACAGAGCTTCACGGTTCAACCCCG
>DATFWO010000224.1:0-6746 GCA_035259205.1 Burkholderiales bacterium
GTGGGACGGGGCGCTCTGGGCGCATCTCTTTGTCGGGAGCCCTCGCAATATCGACATATTGCTTCGGGCTCTCCTCCTCGACCTGCATCCCACATCGCCTCCGTCGCACACGTGCCTATTATTGAGATAGGTTCTAGTGACCAGTTCTAACCAAATCCGGCGCGGATCACGGGTTCAAAGCCGCTAGAAGAACATCTTCTCCCCACCGTTGACGTGTATGGTCTGGCCGGTGATGAAGGTCGCGCCGGGACCGCAGAGAAAGCGCACGGTGGCGGCGATTTCCTCCGCCTTGCCATGGCGTCCGAGCGGGATGCGTCCCTCGGCGCCCTTGCGCGGCGGCCGGTGAGCCGCTCGCGTCGTGTCTATGCTGCCAGGGGACACGCAGTTCACCCGGATTCCGTACTGGGCCATCTCCAGCGCGAGCGCGCGCGTCATGCCTGCGAGCCCGTTCTTGGCGGCCGCGCCGTGCACCTTGCCGACGAGTCCGTTCAACGCCCCATCGCCGCCCAGCGTGACGATGTTTCCACTCTTGTTCTCGATCATCGAAGGCAGGCACGCCTTGATGCAGTGAAACGAGCCGTCGAGCGAGATGGCCATGATCTCGCGCCATGCCTCGAAGGTCATATCGACGAACGGGACCTCTCTACGGACGGAGGCGTTCAGCACCAGGATATCGATGCGTCCGAAGCGTCGGAGCACCCCTTCCACCATCGCCTTCACGGCGCCCGCGTCGGCGACGTCAGCCACGAACACCTCGGCCTGGCCCCGGGTCTCGCGAATCTGTTCCGCGACCCGCTCGGCCTTTTCGCGCGACTCGCGCGTGTTTACCGCAACCGACGCCCCTCCGGCAGCCAGGTCGAAGGCGATGGCGCGGCCAATGTTCTGCGCCGCGCCGGTGACGAGCGCGACCTGGCCCTCAAGCTCTCTGGTTGAATTCATGGATTTTTGGCATTATCGGCCAAAATTGGAGGCTCGAATGTCTTCATTTTGCACGCTGCGCGCCGCAATAACCGGTCTTGCTCTGTGCGTCGCGAGCTCCGCGCTCCTGGCACAAGCGTGGCCGACCCGCCCGATCCGCACGATCAGCATGTTCAGCGCGGGCAACGCCACCGACGTCACCGCGCGCGTAGTGCTCGAGGTAGTGGCGCAGCAGATAGGACAGTCGTTCGTGATCGACAATCGTCCGGGCGCGGGCGGCACGCTGGGCGCCGCGGTCGCAGCGCGGGCGGAACCGGACGGGTACACGCTCCTGCTCAATTCCGCTTCGCTCAGCTCGCAGATCGTGCTGCACAGGAGCCTGCCGTTCGACCCGGTGAAGGACTTCGCGCCGGTGGTCATGCTTGGAGTCTCTCCGAGCGTCCTGGTCGCGTCGCCGTCCAAAGGCTGGAAGTCCGTTTCCGACCTGGTAGCCAGCGCGAAGGCGAGACCTGGGGATCTGACCTTCGCCTCGGCGGGCGTGGGTGCCGCCTCGCACATCGCGGCCGAGCGGCTGCGCCTGGCCACGAAGATCGACGTGCGGCACGTGCCGTTCCGCGGGCCGGTTGAAGCGTTCTCCGAGGTGATATCGGGGCGCATCGATTTCTATTTTCTGCCGATAGCGCCGGCCCTGCCCAACATCAAGAACGGCAGGTTGATCGCGCTGGCGGTGAGCACCCCCGAGCGGGCGACACTCCTGCCGGACGTGCCGACCGTGGTGGAAGCCGGCTACCCGTCGGCGCAGTACCTCTTCTGGGGCGGGCTCGCTTTCCCGCGCGGGACGCCGCGCGCGATCATCGACAAGCTGCACGCCGAAACTCAGAAGGCACTGCGCCAGCCGGCCGTCCTGGAAAAGCTTGCGGCGCTGGGCGTTCAGCCGCGGCCGATGAGCGTCGAGGAATTCGCCAGGTTTGCCCGTGACGACGTCGCCGAGACGATCAAGCTGGCCAGAGAGATCAAGCTCACGCCATCGGACTGAAGCTTTCTTCCGCGTTCCACACTCCACGTTCCACGTTAGCCGACCTCAGGAAAGCGAGACGCCCAGCGCCCGGCCGACGCCGTAAGTGATGGCGGCGGCCAGGCAGCCCAGGACAGCCTGCCGTCCCGCGGAGAACGCGGGGCCGCGGCCGTTGAAGAGCGAAGTGAGCGCACCGATCGCGCCCAGCGCCAACAGGCTCGCCGCGACGCAGGCCACGATGGCGGTCTGCTCCCGCAGCCACAGGAAGGGGACGATCGGAAAGATCGCGCCGCAGGAGAAGAGCGCGAACGAAGTCCCGGCGGCACTCCATGGGTTGCCGCCCATCTCCGCCGGATCAATGCCCAGCTCTTCCCGCGCGAGCGTGTCGAGCGCGCCCTGCTTGTCGCGCATCAGGCCGGCGGCGACGCGCTGGGCATCCTGCTTGGGGAGGCCCTTTGCCTGGAAAATGAGCGCCAACTCGTGCTGCTCCGCCTGCGGATTGTGCTCCAGCTCCTCGGCTTCCTTGCCGATCTGGGTCTGGGCGAGCTCGCGCGCGTTCGTCACCGAGAGCCATTCGCCCAGCGCCATCGAGCAGGCGCCCGCGACGAGCCCGGCCAGGCCGGTCAGCAGGATGACCTTGCTCGACGCCCCGGCGCCGGCGACGCCCATGATCAGGCAGAAGTTGGACACGAGGCCGTCGTTCGCCCCCAGCACCGCGGCACGCAGGTTGTTGCCGGACGCTCCCCGGTGCCAGGGCTCCGCGCTCGATATGTCGGCGCCCGTGACGCCCCGGCCGCCGGCCACGGCCTGGACGACCGCGGCGTGGCCCCGCTCTTCCGCGGAGAGCGCATGGGCGTCGGCCTGCCCGGAATACTTGTTGCGGTCGGTGAACTCTGCGGCGGCGATGGTGGGAAGCACGAACCGGGGACCGAAATGCTTCGCGAGCCGCCCCAGCAGGCGCGTGCGAAAGTCGGGAACGAACGCGTCTTCCGTAACGCCCGCCGCGCCGAGCTTGCTGCGCCAGAACTGCGCGTGCGTCGCCTCCGCTTGCGCAAGCTGCAGGAACAGGTCCTTCCGCACGGGGTCGCGCTCCGCATCGGCCAGCGCGGTGTAGAGCGCTGCGCCGTTCAACTCATCCCGCAGGTTGTCCTGGTAGCGTTTGACGTCGGCGCTCGTATCCATGTCTTCTCGTATCTTCCTATGGAGCCCGCCGCAAGCGCGAGGAGCCACGGCAATGGAAAGAACGCGAACAGGGACATGGCTGCGTTCGTCTTCTTACCGGCGGAGTCTACTCTGGTCTTCTGGTAGCAGGGAGCGCCTGGGTTGGACGCAATCTCGCCAACAGGGCCACGAGCGTAATGATACCCGGGAGAGTGACCAGTCTAGGGACAGACCACGGTTCGTTCATACCATCTGCGTGTATCTGCGTTTATCTGCGGCTCATTATTTCTTCCACGCTCCACATTTCACATTCCACGTTCAGAAAGGCCTTCCGCCTTCCTCCTTCCGCCTTCGAAAGGGCTCAGCCTTCCTTGCCGATGATAGCGAGCAGCTCGGCGTTGCGCTCCAGATCGTACGCCCCCGTATCCAGCGCCTCGAGCCGACTGCGGCACAACGCTCCGATATTGCCGCCGGAAATGAGCTCATCGCGGGCCCGCTTGGAGCTCGCGGTTACGGCGGTCGTCCCCGCCTCGTAGCTGCGCTCTGAGACTGCTCGATCCAGCCCCGCGCTGCTCAGCCGGGACTCGGTCTTCTTCATCCACGCGGCGACGCGCCGGATCATCGGCGTATTGCGCTCCATGTACGCTGCGTGCCGCCCTTCCACGACGGTCGCGCTCAAGATACCGGCGGATACGCAGCCCTGGAGCAGCTCCCCGAGGTAGGCCGGCCCATCGTTAGCGATGGAGACGACGCGCACGTAGGCGTCGAGCAAGGCCTGCCCGGACTGCGCAGAAACAGAGCCCGCGGCAAGCGCGAGGAGCCAAAGGAACGCACGAAACACGCGAGCGAGTGGCATGGCCGTGTTCGTCTGTTATCGGCGGAGTCTACTCCGCTAGACCACGCCCATCCCGGGCGGCGGTCGTCCCTTCCACACTCCACATTCCACGTTCCACGTTTAAAGAGAGGGGTTCAATATCACGCGGGGAAATGTGTGCGCAGCACTTCCCCGCCGACTTCGGCGGGCTTCGCGTCGACCAGTATGAAGGCGGTGACCGCCGGGACCGAGCCGCGGTTGACCCACGTGTGGATCGTGCCGCGCTGGACGACGACGTTGCCAGGCTTCAGATGTACGACCTCGCCGTTGTCGAGTTCCATGTCGATTTCACCCGACAAGAGAATCGCGTAATCGACAGTCTCGGTGCGGTGCGTGAATCTGGCGTGGCCGGGGGCCCACTCGGTGATCCGGAACGTCGTGCCCTCCCCGGTTCCGACATAGTTGTAGCGCTTGACGAAACCGGCTCTTTGCGCGGCATCAGCCGCCTGCGAGTTGTCGACCGGCATCCGGTCGGTCGACCAGATCTCGCAGCCCGTGACATTCGCCCCGATCCGCCGCGAGACCGCGGTCAGCGTCTCGTCGCTGGCAACGACCGCCTTTCCATTCTGATCATGTCCGGTGACGATTCGCCGTACTTGTAGCGTCATGATGTTCCTCCATAGACGGTCCGTTGTAGTTGGCTGGAGTCTACTCCGGACCAGGCGCATTGACTTCGGCTACCACGAACGTTGTGGCGTACCGCCCGAGGACATGAAGCGCATGAAGAAAGAAGACGTTGTTTAACACCGCCTTCGCCGACAGGCCGCTTGGTGAAGACGCGTCGCACTACGACTTTGGGCCTGGCGAGTGTGCGGATAGCTCAGAAAACCGTGGCTTGTCCCGGTTATTTTCTTATTCCGAGGCCGCGCGTCTGAGATAGAGCGCTGCTAAATTCCACTTCCTCCCCCGTCATTAGTCCGCACGAATCGTGTGCCACGCGCCGCTGCACGCGGCGCCGCCGCGTGCCAGACTGATCTCGGCTCGACAGAGGAGGCCAATATGTCCAACAGCATGCCGACACGAACCCGCCGCGGCGCGGTACGCATCGTCGAGGACGCGCCCGCGGCGTGCAACGCCAGCCGGCGCAGCTTCTTTCATCAACTGCTCGCGCACGGCGCGGCACTGCCGGCGGCCTGCGCCCTGGCGAATCCGCTGTCGGCCTTAGCGGGGGCGCGCGCCGCGAGCGCTCCGCAGCAACGGGCGCGGGTGCAGCATCACTTCGAATCGCCGCAGCTTGAGCTCGTGCGCCTGCTGCGCGAGGCGTGCACGGTCGAGCATGCGCTGATGCTGCAGTATCTCTACGCCGCGTTCTCGGTCAAGCCGGCCTACGCGAGGCTGACGGGCGCCGGCGCGCCCGGCGCGCACGATCTGATCGGCGTAGCGATCCAGGAGATGCAGCACCTCGGGTCGGTCAACCGGCTGCTTGTGCGACTGGGCGCTGCACCCAGTCTCGTGCCTCTGGAGTTCCCGCTGGAGCCCGACATCTACCCGTTCGAGCTCAGCCTCGAGGCCCTCGGCCCGAGGACCCTTGCGAAGTACGTCTACACCGAGGCGCCTGTGGGATTCTTCGAGGCAAAAGCGCCCGGCGACGCGGCGGTGGTGTCCGCTGTGTTGCGCGCGATCGGGAGCGAGCGTCGCCCCAATCACGTGGGCAGCCTGTATGCCTCGATCATCGACCTCGCGCGCGAAGTCGGCCACGAGCCGGGCATAGCTGACATGGAGCCTTGGGTGAAAAGGCTCGAAATGATCAAGGACGAGGGAGAGGTGGGGCATTTTCACTTTTTCAGGGACGTCTTCCTCGGCCGGCACGAGGCTCTCGCGTCGCGCGGCGACGCCTGGCGGCTCGCGCCTTCCGACCCCGCGTTCCCTTCGTATGCGCTACCGTCCAACCCCACCGCCTACCCTGGGCACCCAAATCAGATCCAGGACCCCACGGCACGCGCGCTCGCGTGGCTGGGCAATCTGCACTACTGGAGCGCGCTCCTTTTGCTCGAACAGTACTACCGCTTCGACGACGCGCAGGCGCGCGGCCTCGCGCTCGCGCAGATGATGGGGCCAATACTGTCGATCGGCCGGTACTTGCCGAAGCTTGGCGCGGGGATGCCTTTCGACGCCGCGAGCTTCGGCGCGTCTCCCGCGCTCGACGCGGCGCACAGCCGACGCATGGTGACTGCGCTGCTCAAAGAAGCCGAATCGCTCACCGCCCGGCTCGAGCGCTCGCTGCCGGCGGACTACGCGCGCGATGTCGCGCGGCACAGCCTGGCCGCTCTCGGATAGCCCGGTCGCAGAGCCTTGAGGCACTGGCGAGGCGCCGGGCCGGGCTTGCTGCCGCGCGCCTCGCCGATCCGTACCCTATCGATTCCCTCCGCCAGAGTTCCTCGTAAACGACGCGCATGTGCCCGACGGCCATGTTGCGAAGGACGCGGCGCTGACTTCAGCAAGACCCTTACCGGCTCTTCTTCTGCTCCGATCGAGCGTCCCGGGAAATCGGTTCATGTTCAGCGACCGCTCTCGACCGAGGCTCGAACACGCCCTTGCGGTGGAAATACACGACACTGGCTGCCGCACGCATGAGCCTCGTGCCGAGCAGGAGATTGAAGAGCGTGTCGCTCTGAAAGTGATCGAACGCGAAGCGCAGCACGCGCTTCACCCTGAAGCGCGGATACGAGCGCGCGAACCACGACGACGGAGCCGGTTTCCTGCCGTACAGGTATCCGGCGATGGCCTCGCCCGCAGCCGCGCCGTGCCTGAGCGCCGTGTGAATGCCGCCGGCGGTGA
>DATFWO010000225.1:0-12354 GCA_035259205.1 Burkholderiales bacterium
CATCGAGCGCATCTCCGGCGAAACAGCCAAGGCGATGCGCACGCCCGAGATGATGAAAAATCTGGTCGCCGAGGGCTCGGAGGCCGTGGGCAGCTCGCCCGCCGAGTTTACGGCCCACATCCGCGCTGAGCACGATCAGTGGAGCCGCGTGATCAAGCAGGCCGGAATCCGCGGCGAGTAGCGCGGGGCGAACAGCCCTGACGCGAAGGCCGCGAAGGAAACGCAACCGGAGGCGTCCATATGGCCCGATCGAAGTGGATCGCTGCGTGCATCGTGCTCGGCGCAGCGGGTATCGCGTGCGCTCAGGCGTACCCGAGCAAGCCGGTACGCGTGATCTTTCCATTTGCCGCAGGCGGGGCGGGCGATATTATCGCCCGCGTTTACGGTCAGAAGTTCACCGAAAAATTCGGGCAGAGCTGGGTCCTCGACAATCGCGGCGGCGCAGGATCGACGATCGGCACCGAGCTTGCGGCCAAGGCCCCCGCTGACGGCTACACCCTGCTGCAGTGCAATCTCACGTTTGCGGTCAGCGCGGCGCTGTATGCCAAGCTGCCGTACGATGCCGAACGCGATTTCGCGCCGATCTCCACTACGGTCAACGTCGTCTCCGTGCTCGCCATCACGCCGTCCCTGCCGGTATCCAGCGTGAAAGAGTTGATCGCATACGCCAAAAGCCGGCAGGGACAGCTGAGTTTTGCGTCGGCCGGTACCGGCACGACCTCGCACATGTCGGGGGAATTGTTCAAGCGCATGACGGGGATCGAGATGCTGCACGTTCCCTACAAGGGCACTGCTCCTGCGCTGCCCGACTTGCTGGCGGGCCGAGTCCATCTCATCTTCGAGCCGCTGCCGACGATGCTGCCGCACGTGCGCGCTGGACGCATGCGGGCCCTGGGCGTAACCACCGCAAAGCGGTCGAGCGCGGCCCCCGAAATTCCCACCATCGCGGAGCAGGGTCTGGAAGGCTACGACATCGTGCTCTGGTACGGCATAGCGGCGCCGGCCGGCACGCCAAAGCCGGTGGTGGAAAAGCTTCATGCGGGAATCGCGGAGTTCGCCGCCAGCGCCGACGTCAAGGAACGGTTGTCGAACATCGGCGCGGAGCCCGCAACGCTCAGCCCCGCCGAGTTTGCAGCGATGATCAAGCACGACATCGGGCGCTGGAAAAAGGTCGCAGCCGAGGCCGGCATTCGCTTGTAGCTCGCGCGGCAGATCATGCTTGAGGTGCGCCGGCCGCGGCCGGCCGCAGCAATCCCAGGCTCTCAAATCGCAGGAACAGCTCGCGGCAGACCCAGGCATCCGTCGCGGCGTACTGGATTTGCGCCGCGGACAGGCGCGGCGCGGCCCAATTTGATGTGCGCGCCCCTTTGGGGATGCGAAGCCCCAGGAAGATACCCGCGAGGTTGCGCACGCCCGTCTGGTCGAGACCGCAGCGGCGTGCGAAGGCTCCCAGGTCGAGCACGTTCTGCTCTTTGAAGGGAAACAGCAGCTTCAGTGCGTGCAGATCGTGAGCGAGCGCCACACCGGCCTTGACGGTGCGCGGATCGCCCATCAGCTCGGCGAGGACCGGGAAAACATCCAGCTCTCGAAACTGGAACAGGTATACCGCGTGCGCCGTCGCCACCTGGACCAGGCACGGCAGATGGGTCTCGCCTTTCCGGAACGATGGCCGCGTTTCGGTATCCAGTCCGACGACGCCTTCGTGCGCGATGGCCGCCCGCGCATGCTCCAGTTCCTCCGGCGTACGTACCAGGCACACCTTGCCCTCGTAGCGGCGGATGGGCAGATTGAACAGGTCCTCCCTGGAAATCGAGCGGGCGATATCTGCCGGCAGCACAACCGGGGGTGCTGGATTCATGAGCCGGTGCAGATTAGCGCATTTTTCTGGAAACGAGGGAGAACTCGTTCGCGCCGGCTCAGGTTCGCCACTGCATTACGTCATTCCTGCTACGATTTGGGGCACCAATTCAATGCAGGAAAGGAAGCACTGCCATGCCCGTCACCGGCAAATGGATCTTCACTGCAGCCATGGACGTCGACCCGGACAAGGAAGCCATTTTCAATGAGGTGTATGACCAGGAGCACATTCCGCTCATCAACAAGGTTCCGGGCGTGATCTCGACTACGCGGCTGAAGCTGGACACGCTGCGCATCACGATGGGAGGCGAAACGAGGACCATCGATCCGCAAGGCGCTCCCCGCTATGCCGCCATCTACGAGCTGGAGAGCCCGGACGTACTGACCAGCCCCGCGTTCGCGAAGGCGGTCGATCAGGGCCGCTGGCCAACGCACGTGCGGCCCTATACCCGCAATCGCCACCACACCCTTTACCGGGTGATGAGTGACGACTGAGCCCCGTGAGCCGACCGAGGCTGGCCGATCGATCCTCAGCCAAGCGTTGTGATGATCTTCCCGAGCATTGGAAGCCGGTTGC
Organism: Burkholderiales bacterium; assembly: GCA_035259205.1. Lineage (GTDB taxonomy): Bacteria > Pseudomonadota > Gammaproteobacteria > Burkholderiales > SG8-41 > SG8-41. Next base: position 2,435 of record DATFWO010000225.1, read on the forward strand.
CCCATGACGCGTAACCCCGCCGATCCTCCCCGGCATTTCTCGATGATCCGCGGTTTCCACCTGGCCGATTTCCTGACGCTGGGCAATGCGGCCTGCGGGGTGGCGATCGTGTTTTGCGCGCTGCTCTACGTGTCCGACCCGTCGCCTGCCCACTTTTTCGTTGCGGCGGCGCTGGCGCCGGCGGCTCTAGTCTTCGACGTGCTCGATGGCCGTGTCGCTCGCTCGCGGCGCACCCACTCGGCGCTCGGGCGCGAGCTCGACTCACTGGCGGACGTCATCTCGTTCGGGGTCGCTCCAGCGGCACTTGGATTCGCCGCCGGACTGCGTGGGGGCTGGGACTGGGTGGCGCTGCTCTACTTCGTGTGCTGCGGGGTGAGCCGACTCGCGCGCTACAACGTGACAGCGGAAAGCCTCTCGGGTGGAGGGGACAAGGTGGCCTACTTCGAAGGCACTCCGATACCCACCAGCGTGCTGCTGATCGGCGTGCTGGCTTTCGCCGCCTGGCGAGATCGGGTGGGAGAAGACCTGTACGGCGGCGTGTTGAACCTCGGACCGTGGCAACTGCATCCGCTGGTCTTGCTGTTCGTCCTGTCGGGAACGATGATGATCAGCAAGACGTTGCACGTTCCGAAGTTCTAGGCCGATATTGCGCGCGCGGCCCCGCGCTCGGAAACTTCTCGGCACCGATGCAATCCAATACGTGCACTTTCTTCAACGGAGGAGGTACGGATGGTCAGCATTAGAAACGGACTCATCAGTGCGATTTTCGCGACGCTTGCCGCTGGATCGATGATGCTCATGAACAATGCGCTGCATCGGGTTCCCGAGTTGCACCTTGCTCGTACTTTGGCGGCGGTACTCGGATATCCGGATCGCCTGATGGTCGGCTGGATCGCTTTTCTGGTTCTCGGAATCCTGGTTTTTGGCGTCCTTTTCGCAGTTCTCGCGCCCAAGCTCCCGGTACGGTCCTATCTCGTCAAGGGGCTGATCTTTGGCGTGATGTCGTGGCTGCTCATGATGGTCGTGATCATGCCGCTGGCAGGCGCTGGATTCTTCGGCGTGACCCGCGGCCACATACTCGCTCTCGCGGCGCTGGTGTTGAATCTGGTCTATTGGATCGTGCTGAGCCTGATATATCGGTCCGACATCGAGCCGGGGGTCTCCGCCGTCCGCATCAAGCGGTAAGCTACCTGTGTCTCAAAACGGCGCCGACATTTTGCTTTCAGGCGCCGACAGAGCGCCGGGTGTGGTGGGCGGGGACGGTCCGTTTCCGTAGCGAGCCGCCAAAACGGGTTTCCCGGGCCAAGATGGCGCATCATACGGGCATGGGATATGCCTGTACGGTCGACGGCGTCACCTACCGCTTCGATGACCTGAGGATGCTGCTGGCGCGCGCGTCGCCGGCACGCTCTGGCGATGCGCTTGCAGGGGTGGCGGCGCAAAGCAGCGAGGAGCGCGCCGCCGCGCGGATGGCGCTCGCGGATCTGCCGCTGGGCGCGTTTCTTTCCGAACCGGTCGTTCCGTACGAAGAGGACGACGTCACGCGCCTTATACTCGACGGGCACGATCGCGCGGCCTTCGCGCCGGTCGCGCACCTTACGGTGGGAGCATTTCGCGAGTGGCTGCTCTGCGAGCAGGCCGATTCGGGCGTGCTCTCGCGCATCGCCCCGGGCATTACGCCCGAGATGGCTGCAGCCGTCTCCAAGCTCATGCGTAACCAGGACCTGGTGCAGGTGGCACGCCGCTGCCGGGTCGTGACGCGCTTTCGCTGCACGATCGGCCTGCCCGGGCGGCTCTCGGTGCGCCTGCAGCCCAACCACCCGACCGACGACGTTCGCGGCATCGCGGCCTCCATGCTGGACGGCCTGCTTTACGGCTGCGGGGACGCGGTGATCGGCATCAACCCGGCGGGCGACGGGATGGCGGCGTTCATGCCGCTCTGGCGCATGATGGACGAGCTGATCCGCCGCTTTTCGATACCCACGCAGTCGTGCGTGCTTACCCACGTGACCAACCAGATCCGCGGCATCGAATCCGGGGCGCCGGTAGACCTCGTATTCCAGTCCGTCGGCGGCACGCAGAAGACGAACGAAGCCTTCGGCGTGTCGTTGAGACTGCTCGGGGAAGCGCGCGACGCGGCGCGCTCGCTCAAGCGCGGCACCCTTGGCGACAACGTCATGTACTTCGAGACCGGGCAGGGGAGCGCGCTTTCGGCGAACGCGCACTGCGGATGCGACCAGCAGACGATAGAGGCGCGCGCCTACGGCGTGGCGCGCCGGTTCGAGCCGCTCCTCGTCAACAGCGTGGTGGGCTTCATCGGGCCGGAGTACCTGTACGACGGCAAGCAGATCATCCGCGCCGGGCTCGAGGATCATTTCTGCGGCAAGCTGCTCGGCGTGCCGCTGGGAGTGGACGTGTGCTATACCAACCACGCCGAGGCCGATCAGGACGACATGGACACGCTGCTCACGCTGCTCGGCGCCGCGGGCGTGACTTTCATAATGGGTGTTCCGGGCGCGGACGACGTGATGCTCAACTACCAGAGCACCTCGTTTCACGACGCCCTCTACCTGCGGGAGGCGCTCGGCCTCACGCGCGCGCCGGAGTTCGAAGCCTGGCTGGAGAAGATGGGAATATCTGGAAAGGACGGGAGGCTCCTGCCGCAGCCGGCGCAGTCGCTGCTTTCGTTTTCGGAAGAAATTCGATGAAAGACGCCCATTCCCCTCCCGGGAGCCCCATCGCGCGCTCCACGGCTCGCTCCGTGGAACGCGAAAAAAGTGAGTGCGGCGCTGCCCGGCTGAAGGACGCGCCCGTCACGGCCAATCCCTGGGTATCGCTTCGCAGCTACACTCCGGCGCGCATCGCGCTCGGCCGCGCGGGCAGTGCTTTGCCTACGGAAGAAGTGCTGCGCTTCGGGCTCGCGCACGCGCGAGCCCGCGATGCGGTGCACGCGGCTCTCGACGCCGACGCACTCGCGGCGGAGCTGCGCGCACTCGGAATCGACGTGCGCGTCGTAAGGAGTGCCGCGCCCGAACGCGCCACCTACCTGCTGCGGCCGGATCTGGGCCGCAGGCTGGAAGCCGGGCAGCTTCTGGAAAAGGCGGGGGCGCCCATTGCGCTGGCAATCGAGGATGGCCTCTCCGCCGTAGCGGTTCAACGCCATGCGGCAGCGCTCGTGCGTGCGTTGATCGAGCTTGCGCCGCAGCGCTGGACGCGCGTGCCGGTGGTGATCGCCTTGCAGGGACGGGTCGCGCTCGGCGACGAGATCGGAGAGCGCCTCGGAGCGCGCCTCGTCGTGGTGCTGATCGGCGAGCGGCCCGGGCTTTCCGCGCCGGACAGCCTTGGCGCCTATCTCACATACGCGCCGCGCATCGGGCGCACCGACGCCGAGCGCAACTGCCTCTCCAACATCCGGCCCGCGGGGCTGGGTTACGCCGCGGCCGCCCGGCGCCTCGACTGGCTCGCAGCTGCCGCCCTTGCGCGCGGCGTGACGGGCGTCGCGCTCAAGGATGACAGCACGACGACAGCGACCGGTGACTAGAGGCCCGGGCACCAGTCCGATCTCTCATATAATCGGTGCTCGAAAGGTGGCGAACGGTCCCTGTTTGGCGCGCGAAAGGAACGATGTGATCGAAAACGTGATCGAGATCGAGCTCGGTGAAATCGAGGATCGCATATCCAGGTATTCTCCCGATGCCCAGGCCGACATCCGCTGGCTCACGAGAGAATTGCGCAAGGTGTACAACCTCGGCCTGAGAAGCGCCGGGCCGCCGGCGTCTGCGATCTACGATCCTCTCACCGGGCTCCTGAGCGGCGGCGCCTACGGGGTGCGTTTCGCCATGGCCCGGGCGCGGGCCGCCAGGTACAAGAAGATATTTGCTGTGATGGCCATCGATCTCGCGCTTTCGAAATCGGCTGCCGCCGGCGCGCTGGGCGAGCGGGAGGAGGACGAAGTGCTGAAGCAGGTCGCCGCGCGGCTGACCGGCGTGGCGCGGGCGACCGACACACTCGCCCGCATCGATCGCGAAAAATTCGCGGTGATACTCGAAGAGCTGTCGTTCCCGGAGCACGCGGAACGGGTGAAGCAGAAAGTCGAAGCCGCGCTGCGCGAGCCCATGCTGCTGGACGAGCGTGCCGTCAGCGTCGAGGCTATCGTCAGCTTGCAATTCTATCCGTCGGCCCGGCCGGCCGATGCAAAGCTGAACTGAAGCGGTGCGCTTCATTGCCGGCACCCGTTGTTGCTAATATCGGGCGTCCGAAACCAGGTCTTCAAGGAGATGCACGGAGTTCAACGGATGGACATGGCGAAACCGGCGTTGAATTTCTCCGGCGTGAGCTACGAGGAAGCGCTGCGGCGAGCTCGTGCCCTGGTCCCTTTGCTGCGCGAGGAGGCGCCGAAGTGCGAGGCGCTGCGCAAGCTTACGCCGGCGGTGATGGACGCGCTGAACACAAACGGGCTCCTGCGCTATCTCCAGCCCAGGGTCTGGGGCGGGATGGAGCTGCCGTTCACCGCCTACTACGACATACCCGAGATACTTTCCTACGGCGACATCAACGTGGGCTGGACGGTCACCAACCTCGCGTCGCACCACCGCACGCTCGCGTGGTACGACCCGAAGGCGCAGGAGGAAGTCTGGGGCGACAATCCGGACGTAGGCATCGCGTCCGGCATTGCATTCCAACAGGGGCGCGGCCGCGCGGTGGGCGGCGGCATCGTGCTCACCGGCGAGTGGAACTTCTCTTCCGGCACCGACCATTCCGACTGGAGCATGCTCGCGTGCGTCGTGCGCGAAGGCGACAAGCCGGTGGATTACATGTTCTGCCTGGTGCATCGCTCCGAGTATGAGGTCATAGACGATTGGCAGGTGCTCGGCATGCGCGCGACCAGCAGCAAGACGGTGCGCTGCAAGGACGTCTTCGTCCCCGGCCACCGCGCGCTTTCCATGTACGTCGCGCGCGAGGGGCACTCGTGGCCGGGGCTCGCGGTGCACCGCAATCCGCACTTGCACGTGCCGGTTTCCGCGATCGGCGGGCATGGCATCGGGGGCTGTCTGGTAGGCAACGCCCGCGCCGGGCTGGAGCTCTCCATCGAGCTGGTCAAGGCGCGCAGCACGAGCTATACCGGGGCGAAGATGCGCGATTTCCAGACCGTGCAGCTGCGCATCGGCGCGGCAGGCGCAAAGATCGACGCCGCGGCGCTGCTGCTGCGGAGCGACGTCGCCGAGGCCCAGCGCGTCTACGAGGAGGGCGGCAGTCTTCCTGTGGAGACGCGGTTGCGTTACAAGCGCAACGGCGCGCTGGCGGCAAAGCTGTGCGTGGAGGCCGTGGACTCGCTGCACGAGATGGCGGGGGCGAACGGCATCTACGACCACTATCCCCTGCAGCGCATCTTTCGCGACGCGCACGCCGCTGCCGGCCACTTCAGCTTCAGCACCGACGCGCAGTACACGCCATGGGGACTCGTCGCGCTGGGCGGCGACTTCAAAAGCCCTACTCTTTAGGCAAAGAACAAAGCATCAGCGCGAAGGACGCGATGGAAAAATCTGTGGTCGCGATGGCGTACTTCATGCAATGAGAAAACCATGGCGTCCGCTGCTATTCCTTTGCGCCCATTGCGTTGATGCTTCACAGTCCATCCTTACGTCCCAGCCGGCCGTCACCCGTACTCGTCACCATTTCTCGTCACCTCCCGGTGGGGCATAATGACCGGGTAAGCCTGCATCGAACAAATCTCAACAGAGGAGAACCAGATGCTTTGGGTGATTACGTGTGTGGACAATCCGAATACCGCGGCGATCCGGGAGAAGGTGCTGGTGCCGCACCGCGAATACCTGGGCAGCCAGAAGAAAATACTGGTGCTTGCCGGCGCGACACAGAACGACGACGGGACCGAAGCGATCGGGAGCTGCTTCGTGGTCAACGTCGGAAGCCGGGCCGAGGCGAAGAAGTTTTCGGACGGCGATCCTTTTACGAAGAACGGCGTCTTCAAGAACGTCACGATCACGCGCATGCGCAAAGGGCAGTGGAATCCGGAGGCGGCCGAGGGCGCGTGAGTTGAAGGAAACGCGCAAGCATTGCACGTCAGGGAGGGGGGAACGTGCTTTACAGCCGGACGCTGTGCCGAGCAGCACCCTGTGCTGCCGCGATATCCATCGCTTTCGCAGCACCGGTGCACGCGCAGAGAACATTGCCCGAGGTGGTGGTTAAGAGCGAGCGCGATACGCCACTCAATACCGAGTCGCCCGCCGACAGCGCGTCCCGCCTCGGTCTCACGCCACGCGAGATTCCCGCGACGGTGGAAGTGATCGATAAGGAGGCTATCAGGACGCAAGGTTATCGCACCGTGACCGAGACCGCGCAAGGCGCGGTCGGCGTGACCGCGGGCGACAATCCCGGCGAGCCCGCCGGCTTTTCGATGCGCGGTTTTACCAACAGCCAGATCAATACGCTCTACAACGGCATCCGGATCGGCCCGCAGAACATGACCTCCCGCGTGATGGATACCGGCAATCTCGAGCGTATCGAAATTCTGAAAGGTCCTGCCTCACTCATGTCGGGCGAGGGTGCTGCGGCTGGTGCCATCAACTTCGTGACCAGGCGGCCGCACCCGGGTCGGATTGAAAGCGAGGCCTATCTATCCTACGGCTCTTTCAACACGATACGCGCCGCTTTTGGCTCGGGAGGCAGCATGCCCCTGCAGGGACTCGATTACCGGTTCGACCTGAACGGCGCGTCCAGCAGCGGATTCATCGACGACACGCATAACGAAAGCCTGCAGCTCTCAGCAGGCCTGGACTATCGAGTGTCCAATTCCTTCAAGCTGTGGGGCGCGTTCGAGCACAAGCAGGACCGCTCGAACGCGTACTGGGGCACGCCCCTCGTGTCGGCCGCGGCGCGCGGCATAGCCGCAACGGGCGGAATCGTCTCGGGCACATATGTTTCCAACTTCAACGGCACAAACCTTGGGGCGGTTACGATAGACGGCCGGACGCTCAAGACCAACTACGATGTGCTGGACAATATCAATCACGCCAACGAAAACTGGCTGCGCGCCGGATTCGAATGGCTGGCCGGCAACAACGTCGTATTGCGCGAGCAGCTTTACTACTACAAGGCCTACCGCGAGTGGCTCAACAGCGAGGTCTATGCCTTCAACGCGGGCACTGGTCTGGTGGATCGGGATCGTTTTTACGTAGGGCATGACCAGTACCTCGCCGGCAGCAAAACGGAGCTGCAGTGGGACGCAAAGCTCTCGGGCATGGACAATCGCGCGGTGTTTGCGCTCGACGCGAGCAGGCTCGACTTTACGCGCCCCGGCGCGGCCAACTTTCCCTCCGATTCGGTCACGCTGGTCAACCCGGTCCGCGGCACATACGGCCCGTTGATTCTCCAGCAGCAGACTGCCAGGATCGGAAACGTTGCGCTATCCGCCGAAGACCGACTCAGAGTCACGCCGGTGTTTTCGCTCGTCGCCGGCTTGCGCTACGAGGAAATCGATCTGGACCGCACTTCGATCAATGCCGCCGGAGCGAGTCGGGCCGGCTTCCCGTTCTCGCAGACGTGGCATCCGACCACGGGCCGGGCGGGATTCACCTGGGAGACCCTGCCCGGATTCGTGCTGTACGGCCAGTACGCCACCGGGGCCGACGTTGCGGCGAACAACCTGTTTCTGCTCGGCGCCGGGCAACCCCTGGATCTCACCCGCTCGCGTACCTACGAGGCGGGTATCAAGCATCTGCTCTGGGACCGCAGGGCCGAGTGGACGTTCGCGGCATACGACATCGAGCGCAAGAACGTCTTCGCTGCCCAGGGCGGCCAGCAACTCAACCTCGCAGGCAAGCAGGTTTCCCACGGCGTGGAGCTGGCCGCGGGCGTGCGGCCGACGACGCAGTGGAACATTTGGGGCAACGTCGCCTACACCCACGCGCGCTACGAGGACTACGTGTTTCCCGGCGGCACATTTTCCGGCAACACGCCGCCCAACGTTCCGCGGGTAGTCGGCAACGCGGGCGCGTCGTACCGGTTCGCGACTCCATTGCCGCTGGAGATCGGGGCGTCGGTGCGCCATGTCGGTGACCGCTTCAATACCGACGCGAATACGGTCAAGCTGCTGGCCTACACCGTCGCCGATGCTTATGCAGCGGCGGACATTCAGAAGACCCGGCTTGCCTTCAGGGTGCGCAACCTGACCAACGAGAAATATGCCGTGTGGGGGGATCCGTTCTACCCCGATCAGATATTGCTCGGCGCGCCGCGCAGCTACGAGCTATCGGCCGCGATCAGATTTTGACGGAGCGATCCTCCCGCGCATGCGTGCGCTCACGCTGATCCATCGCTGGCTGGGAGTTGCGTTTTGCCTGCTGTTCGCGATGTGGTTCGCATCCGGCATCGTGATGCATTTCGTCCCGTTTCCGGAGCTGACCGAAGCCGAGCGCGTCTCCGGACTTGCGCCCATCGATGCCGCGGGAGTGCGCTACGGTCCGACCGCAGCGACTGCGGCCGCGGGCGTCGCCGGCGCGACGCGCGTGCGCCTGCTGGCTCGAGCCGATGGGGTGGTCTATCTCGTCGAGGGCGCCTCGAGCCCGATCGCACTTCACGCGATGGACCTGTCGCCCGCCCGGGTACAGTCCGAGAGCCTGGCGTTGGCCATTGCCGCCGATCACGCGCGCCGGCGAGGCATGGAAGCAATGCAGGCTCGCTACGTCGAGCTGGCCGGCCACGATCAATGGACGGTGCCCAACGGCCTGGATCCGCACCGCCCGCTGCACCGCATTGCGCTCAACGATGACGCGGGGACGGAACTCTATGTGTCCTCGGCTACCGGCGAGGTAGTGCGCGATACCACGCGCCGTGAACGCTGGTGGAATTACGGAGGCAGCGTGGTGCACTGGATCTACCCAACCGTCCTGCGGCGCGATTGGCGCGCCTGGGACGCGGTGGTCTGGACGCTTTCGCTTGCCGCGCTGGTCACGGCGATCTCCGGCGCCCTGCTCGGAAGTCTGCGCATCCAGGTGGCGCATGGACGCTTAGTCTCGTCGTATGCAGGCTGGCATGCCTGGCACCATTGGCTCGGATTGAGCTGCATGGCCTTCGTGCTCACCTGGATTCTGAGCGGCTGGCTCTCCATGGACCACGGCCGGCTGTTTTCGAGCGGCAAGGCCGCGGCGAGCGAGTCGGCGGCGTTCACCGGAGCGCCGGCATGGGACCTGCGGGCAAGCGAGATCGAGCGGATTTCTCCGCACGCGCGTGAGATCGAATGGTTCACTTTCGACAGGCAGCTCTATCGGCGCGAACGTTTCGGGCTAACCGCTCAGCGCCTGTCCCGCGCAGGTGAAGCCTCGGCGCCGACCCGAGCATACCTGCAGCCTGCGCAAATAACCGCCGCCGCCAGACGTTTCGCGCCGGATTGTGAAGGGGCCTTCCCGGTGCCTGCGGCGGACGCCTATGCAATGGTGCCGACGATGCCGGGGGCGCCGGTGTACCGCGTTGTGTGCGGGACCGACTGGTTTCACATCGACGGTGCGAGCGGCAGGGTGCTGGAAAAGCTCGACGCTTCGCGGCGCGCCTACCGGTGGGTCTACGGCGCGCTGCATACGCTGGACTTTCCAGCGCTGGCTGCACGCCCCGCGCTGCGTACCGCCGTGGTGGTGTCGTTGTGCGCAGCCGGTCTCGCATTCAGCCTGACCGCCGTGGTCATCGGCTGGCGCCGGCTGCGGAGCGAATTCCTCGCGCCCGCTCTGCGGGAACGCGCGGAATGATAGACTAGAGGCTCGTCAACTACGAAAGGAGGTGATCCCGTGAGAGACCTTCAAGGCAGCACCGACCTGCAAGGATCGAACAGCGGATCAACCCGCGCACACAGGAGTTTCGACCGCAGCTGAGTCGGCTGCCTGAGCAGTAGCGGCGCCCCGCGGATTCGT
>DATFWO010000226.1:0-2524 GCA_035259205.1 Burkholderiales bacterium
ACATGGGGTGAAATTTTTTTTCAGCCAAGCAGTGATGACGCGTGTTTGATGAACCTGCTTTTGACTCAGGTCTGCGACGGCGGCCCTGCCTGTCCGGCGTTGACGGCTGGTGAGGCATACGACAATCGGCTTGCAGGCAAGTGCCTGTCTCGTCTGAAATAGGGAGCCCTCATCTACGGCCGCGGGGGCTCGGCAGGTTATCCCTTTGCGGCTTGCAAGAACGCCCTCGCAGCTTTCAGCGCCGGACGATCTCCATCGGCGTCCACTGTCTGGGCGACAAGATGAGCGTAAAAGGACCTCGCGCGCTCGCGGTCGCCGGCTCGCTCGGCCGCCTGCGCGGCTCCGTAGAGACTCCAGAAGCGGCTGGACTCATTTCTCAGGTCCGCTTCGAACGCGTCCAACGCTTGCTGCGGTCGATCACTTTCGAGCAGCATCTCTCCAAGCAACTCGCGCGCGGAGATGATGGGACCGGGAACGACTGGATCCCTTTCGATGGCATCCTCGCGGTCGGCGGCCGTCCGCAACATCTTCAGTGCTTCTTCCCGCTTGCCCTGCGCATTGGCGATCCAGGCGGCTACCATCTGGCGATGGACATCGATCTGCGTCAGCCAATAGTCTTTGAAGGCGTCGCCTTCCGCCTTGACGAGACCGGCATGCAACTCCTGCAGCCGCTCGAGGTCCTTGTTAGCGGTTGTCGCGTCGCCGGTGCGTGCAGCGCCAAGCGCGCGCACGAACACGAGCACGGCTTCGGCCTGCGGGAACCGGGTCCACGGATAGTCCCTTCTCGGCAAGGAGATCGCCGCCGCCTCGTCCCAGCGTCGCCGCTCGGCCGCATACCGTGCCGGCATGTCAGCCAGCACGTAGGCGACGTTCATGTGTTGGACGTTGACGTTCTCGATGGCGGTGAGTTCGTCGAGCACTTGCTTCGCAGCATGGTCCTGCCCCGTCTGCAGGTAGCTGTAGAGCAGGAAGCGCATGGCGAGGAATTTCCAGAAGAGATCGTCGACGTTCGACGCCGCGCGGTTGGCGTCGATCGATTCCTGCCACAGTCCGAGGCGAGCGAAAATGTGCGACGGGATTTGCAGCGCGTGCGGCGCTGAAGGGGCTATCGTTGGGTAGCGGCGCGCCACCGGGAGCCCGCGCGCGGCTAACGGCGTGTGGTCATAGGCGTGGATCAAATAATGCATCGCGCCGGGATGGTTGGGATGCTCGGCAAGGGCCTTTTCAAGAATTGCGGCCCCCTTCAACTGGTAGGCGTAGGTCTTGTCGGTGGGTGGTGCGAGCGCCGTAACGGCATAGGCGTAGAAGATCTCAGCCTCCGGATCGTCCGGATACTTGTCGCAGATCTGCTTTAGCGCGCCAGCGTAGGCGTGCATTCGCTCACCGTGGCTCCTCTTGTCCGCGTCCCGATAGAAGGCCTCGGCGGCGGCGATGTAATCCTGCTCGCGCGGGGTCTTCGCGCCGAGGGCTTTGGCCTGTTGCACGGAATCCCAGCCTTTTCCCAGGGCGGTGGGACCGGTTCGGCCGGCGAACAGGCTTCCCATCGCGGTTGTCGCCAGCCCCCAGTAGGCCATCGCGCAGTTGGGATCCTCGTGCGCGACGGCGGCGAACGTCTTCGCCGCGTCGCCGAACGAAAACGAGTGCAGCATCGCGACCGCCTCATCGAATGCCCGCTGGACGCTGGCTTGGCAGGAGACGGGAAAATGCACCTCGCCCCACTGTCCGGCCGCACTCGCCTGGCGCGTCGGGAGCGCGGCTGCCAACGCCAATAAACCCGCGATCGGGGCTGCGTATCGCACACTACGGTTCGGCTTCATGGTCGGCCTCCGTTAGGTTAGTGATTACATACTAACTGTGCGCTGGCTGTCAACCTGGCCTCCTTGACCGGGCGATCACAAGTAAGTTAGTAGAAACCAACTGGGTTGGAGGCGGCAAACTGAAGCGGTCAGACGCGCGCACTGCCATGCTTCACGACCGCAGGCCGGCAGCAGCGCGCAAGCAGCAAATCGTGGAAACGGCTCTCGAACTGGTCGCCGAGCACGGCGCAGACGCCGTGAGCGCGCAACTCATCGCCGACACGATTGGCTTATCCCAGCCAGCGGTGTTTCGCCACTTCCCGACCAAGGAGGCGATATGGACGGCAGTAATCGGGTGGCTGCAGGACCGGCTTGCGGACGTCTGGTCCGAAGCCCGTGGCGATCAGCGGGATCCGCCCCCCATCTGGGTGTTGAGACGGATGTTTCTGGGTCACGTCGAATTGATCATTAGATATCCGGGCCTCGCCAAGGTCGTATTTTCCGACCACATCCGCCACCAGTATCCCAGCCTGCATGAGCAGTTTCGGGTTCTGCATCAGCGGTACGAACGCGAGGTTACGACGCTTCTCGAGGACGCGGTTCGAAGGTCGGATCTCCCATCCACAACCGATGTCCCGGCGGCAGCAATGCTCTTCTTCTGTGCGATCCAGGGTTTGGCGTTCCAGTTCGCGATCGCGCGCTACCGGCGCTCGCGTGTCTGGGAGAGC
>DATFWO010000227.1:0-24277 GCA_035259205.1 Burkholderiales bacterium
CAGAACCGTTCAATCGTGCTCATTCTCGCGGCCGGGTTGCTCGTCTGCGGACCCGCCAGCGCCGCCGGGGATGCGGCTGCCGGGAAGACGGCGTTCGAAACCCAGTGCGCGTCGTGTCACACGACCACCGTCGGCAAGAACGGATTCGGGCCGTCGCTCGCTCAGGTGATCGGCAGGAAAGCGGGCGGCCTGGCGGGCTTCGGCTACTCGCCAGCGATGGCGCAGGCGCCGCTCACGTGGGACGAGAAGACGCTCGACCACTTCCTCACCAACTCGACCGCGGCCGTTCCGGGGACCGCCATGGCAGTCATGGTGGCGACCCCGGTCGAGCGCGCCAACATCATTGCGTACCTCGACACCCTCGGCCGCGCAGCCCCGGAGGCGGGCGCGGCGGGCGGGCAAGCTGCGGCTGCACTAGTCGTGCTGGGGAAAGGGCCGACACAGCAGGAGTTGCTTCGCGCAGGCGAGGATACGCAGAGCTGGCTCTATGCGACCAAGGATTACACCGGGCAGCGCTTCGTGAACTTGCGCCAGATCACGCCGAAGAACGCGAGCCAGTTGCGTCCCGTTTGCATCTTCCGGTCGGAGAAGACGGGCTCGACGCAGACCAATCCGATCGTTTACAAGGGCGTCATCTACGGGACGCGCGACAACGCGACTGCCGCGATCGATGCAACGAATTGCCGCGAGCGCTGGACGCACGTTTGGAAGGAAACCGGCAGCGTGCTTTCGCCGGCGAACCGTGGCGTGGCGATCAAGGATGGGCGCCTCGTGCGCGGCACGGCGGATGGCTTCCTGATCGCACTCGATCTCGAGCGCGGCCAGCTCCTGTGGAGCCAGAAGATCGCCGATGCGAAAACCGGCCAGTACTTGAGCATGCCTCCGCTCATCTACGAGGATCTCGTGATCTACGGCCCCGCCGGCGCGGACTGGGGCGCCAAGAACTGGATCGGCGCCTTCGACCTCGCGACGGGCAAGCAGGTATGGAAGTTCAACCTCATTCCGGACGACAACGAGCCTGGGGCCGACACCTGGAAGGACGCGGCATCGCGCGCGCACGGCGGGGGCAGTGTATGGACGCCGGTGTCGCTGGATGCGAAGAGCGGTACGCTCTTCGTGCCCGTCGGCAATCCGGCGCCGGATTTCTTTAAAGATGCGCGGCCGGGCGACAATCTATACACCAACTCCCTCGTTGCACTCGATGTCAAGACGGGGAAGCTGCGCTGGTACAAGCAGTTCGGCCCCGGCGACCAGTACGATCGGGATTTGAGCCAGGTGAGTCCGCTCATGAGCGCAACGGTCAAAGGGAAGCAGCGCAACCTGGTTACCGTCACGGGTAAAGACGGCATACTGCGCATGGTCGACCGCGATACGCACGAGGTCCTGTATCAGTCGCCGATTACGACGCTGACCGATAACGTGCCCTCGGTGGCCGGTACTCACGGCTGTCCGGGCCTGCTCGGCGGCATGGAGTGGAACGGTCCGGCCTACAGCCCGACGACGAATACACTCTACGTCGCGGCCGTCGACTGGTGCGGTACGTTCGTCAAGGACGAGAAATCGCCGCAGTGGACCCAGGGTGCCCACCATTATGGCGGGCACGTCACGCCCGACGCACGCGAGCAGGCGAAAGGCTGGCTGCAGGCGTTCGACGTATCGACGGGCAAGCTGCGCTGGAAGCAACAGTGGCCGACCCCGCTGGTCGCGGCGGTGACCGTGACCTCCGGCGGCATGCTCTTCACGGGTGACTTCAACAACGACTTCCTCGCCATCGACGCGGCCACCGGCAAGACGCTCTACCGGTTCAACACGGGCGGCTCGATCGGCGGCGGCGTCGTCAGCTACGAGGTGAAGGGCAAGCAGTACGTGGCTACCACTTCCGGTGTCGTGTCGGGTTTCTTCGGCGGACGGGGCACTTCGGCGCTAGTCATCTTCGCGCTACCGGATTCGGCACAGGCCGAGCGTACGGCGGCCCGATAGCATGGGTTAATCGCAATTAACGAGCGAGTAAGCCATGATCACCCTCAACGTAAACGGAACTCTCCGTAACCTCGATATTCCCGACGACATGCCGTTGCTGTGGGCCCTGCGCGACGTGCTGAATATGACGGGCACGAAATTCGGCTGCGGCATGGGCCTTTGCGGGGCGTGCACGATTCACATCGACGGGTTTCCGACGCGGTCATGCGTCACGCCGGTTTCCGCGGCAGCCAACAAGCGGATTACCACGATCGAAGCCATTGGAAACACGTCGGCGGGCAAGAAGGTCCAGGCCGCCTGGCTTGCACTCGACGTACCGCAATGCGGGTACTGTCAATCCGGCCAGATCATGTCGGCAAGCGCGCTGGTCGCTGCCAACGCTAAGCCGAGCGATGGCGATATCGACGCTGCGATGGCGGGCAACATCTGCCGCTGCGGAACGTACCCGCGTATTCGCGCGGCGATCAAGAAGGCCGCGGGGGACAAGGAGGTCTGATATGGCGACCCGAGAACTCGACTCACCGTCGCGGCGCGGTTTTCTCACCGCGACAGCCGCGATCGGCGGCGGTTTGCTGCTCGGCTTCGGACTGCCCGCACGCAGCGAAGTGCGCGACACGCTTACGACCGACGCGCCGTTCGCGCCGAACGCTTTCCTGCGCATCGACCGCACTGGCAAGGTGACGTTCGTCTCGCCCATGATCGAGATGGGACAGGGAACGTACACGTCGCTGCCGATGCTGATCGCGGAGGAGCTCGAGATCGATGTCGACGCGATCGCGATCGAGCATTCGCCGGCGGACGACAAGGTCTATGCGAATCCGGCGATCGGTATTCAGATGACCGGCGCTTCCAAATCCATTCGCGGTTTTTACGGCCCGCTGCGCCAGGCCGGTGCAGCCGCGCGCGTCATGCTGGTGACGGCGGCCGCGCAGGGCTGGAAGGTGGATCCGTCAGCGTGTCGCGCCGAGAGTGGCACGGTGGTGCACACGGCCAGCGGCCGCAAGCTCGGCTACGGAGCGCTTGTCGATGCCGCCGCCAAGCTGCCGGTCCCCGAGAAGATCGCACTGAAGGAGCCTGCACAATTCAAGCTCATCGGAACGCCGCACCGGCGTCTCGATTGCGCCGGCAAGGTCGACGGCACTGCGAAGTTCGGCATCGATACGCGGCTGCCGGGGATGAAGTTCGCCGTGTTGGCGCAATCGCCGACCTTCGGTGGAAAGCTGAGAGCGGTGGACGAAGCGAAGGCAAAGGCGGTGCGAGGCGTGAGCCAGGTTGTCAGGCTTGATGATGCCGTGGCTGTAGTGGCCAGTCACACGTTCGCCGCGAAGCAAGGCCTCGCTGCGGCGAACCCGCAATGGGACCCGGGCCCGAATGCGAAGGTCTCCATGACCGACATCGTGGGCCAGCTTGCGCGCCCATCGGAAAAGCCCGGCGCGGTCGCACGTCATGAAGGCGATGCGGCCCGGGTCATTGCCGCCGCCGCACACAAAGTCGAGGCAGTCTACGAGCAGCCCTTCCTCGCGCACGCGACGATGGAGCCGATGAATTGCACGGTGCAGATAACAAAGGACGGCTGCGACGTCTGGGTCGGCACGCAAGTCCCCGGAATGACGCAGGCCGCGGTCGTGAAGCTCACGGGGCTGAAGCGCGAGCAGGTGCGCATTCACAACCACCTGCTGGGCGGCGGATTCGGCCGGCGTCTCGACTACGACGGAACCGTGCGAGCGGTGCAGATCGCGCAGCAGGTGAGCGGGCCCGTGCAAGTGATCTGGATGCGCGAGGAAGATATCCAGCACGACATGTACCGCCCGCACTACTACGACCGCATCAGTGCGGGGCTCGATGCGCAAGGCAAGCCGGTGGGCTGGTCGCATCGCATCGCCGGCTCCTCCATCATCGCGCGCTACTACGGACCGGCAGCGGTGAAGAACGGTGTCGATCGTGACGCGGTGGAGGCCTCGGCGAATCAGCCCTACGACGTTGGTGCCATTCACGTCGACTATGTCCAGCAGGAGCCGCCGGCCGGGATGCACACATCCTGGTGGCGAGGCGTTGGAGCGACTCGCGGAACGTTCGTGGTCGAGAGCTTCATGGACGAACTCGCGGTCGGCGCGAAGCGGGATTCGCTCGCCTACCGCATCGCTTTGCTCGACAAGCAGCCACGCGCGAAGAACGTGTTGCAGATTGCCGCGGAGCAATCCGGATGGGGCAAGCCGCTGCCCGCCGGCCGAGGCCGCGGTATCGCGCTCTGCATCGGCTTCGGCAGCTTCGTCGCGCAGGTCGTGGAGGTCAACGTCGCCAAGAATGGTGCCGTGAATCCGACCCAGGTCTGGTGCGCCGTGGACTGTGGAGTCCAGGTCAATCCCGACACCATTCGCGCGCAAATGGAAAGCGGCATCGTTTTCGGCTTGTCCGCCGCGTTGTATGGCGAGATCACGATCAAGGACGGCCGCGTCGAGCAGACCAACTTCGGCGACTACCGGGTGCTGCGCATCCACGAGACGCCGCGGATCGACGTCGTGCTTGTCAAGAATCTGGAGGCGCCAGGCGGGATCGGCGAGCCCGGAACCTCGTGCGTGATGCCGGCGCTGACCAATGCGATCTTCGCAGCGACGGGCAAACGGATTCGCAAGCTGCCGGTCGCCGATCAGGTGCGGGAGACGGTATAAGCGTCGAGAAAGCGACGGGCGGATGCGCGTCAACGATCTCAGAAACTACATCGAACAGCCCCGAGGATTTAGATGGCTACCGACGACGAGATAGACCAGGCGAAACTCGCCCAGGTGCTGGCGGAAGTGCCGAAGGGATCGGTGGTCGTTGCCGTTTCCGCGATAGCGATCGTGATCGCCATCTGGTTTGCGTTCTATTTCTTCGTTTTCCTCCCGAGAGGTCCAATTGGCTGAGATCAGCGGTACCGCGAAGCTGCCTCCTTCCGGTGACAAGCACGGCGAGGCAGGCGAGCGCCTTTGGGTGATCTTCGTTACGGCGGTCATCGTGCTGCTGGTCGCGATGGTCGTGTACACGAGCGTGCACTGGGGCTTTCATCCACCGTCGCAGGTGGAGACGATCGATTCGACCTCGCTGCACAAGGGCGGCGAGTTCTCCGAGGCCAATCTGGGCACCGTGATCGCGCCGGATGGCTCGGCGCTGGTGCGCGTGGTGGCGCAGCAGTACGCGTTTATCCCAAATTGCCTTGTCGTGCCTGCCGGCAAGCCCGTTACGTTTCGTCTTGCCAGCGCGGACGTCGTGCACGGCTTCATCGTCCAGGGCACGAATGTCAATGCGATGGTCGTGCCGGGGTATGTCACAACGGTGCGCACGACGTTCCGGGATCCCGGCGAGCATCTGATGCCGTGCCATGAATTCTGCGGGATCGGGCACCAGGCGATGTGGGCGCGTGTGCGCGTCGTCGAGCCGTCCAGCTTTCCAACCGATGCAGCCAAACAGAAGGCGGTGAACTGTGCTTCGTAGCAGCCGACTCGTCCTCTGGCACTTCTGGCTGGCGTTCATCACGTTCGCCGGATTCATCGTGCTCGGCGCCTGGCAGATGTGGGCGCGCAGTCCTTTGCACGGAGGCCCTGCCGACCCCGAGCTGTACTACCGCTCGGTGACCGCGCACGGCACCATGCTCGCGTACGTCTTTCCGACGCTCATCGCGATGGGCTTCGGTTATGCGGTCAGCGTCTCCGCTCTCGATCGCCCGCTGCGCGGCGAAAAGCTCGCCTGGATCGGCTTCGCGCTGGTGCTGGTCGGCGCACTGATGGCCGTGCTAGCCGTCGCCGGCGGCAACAGCTCGGTGCTCTACACCTTCTATCCGCCGCTGACGGGAAGCCCGTTCTACTACCTCGGAGTTGTGCTGATCGTCGTCGGGTCCTGGTTCTGGGTAGGACTGATGGTTCACAACATGGCTGCCTGGAAGCGCGACCATCCGGGAAAACCTGTCCCGCTCGCTATGTACGGCACGGTCGCGAATGCACTGCTCTGGGTGTGGACCTCGGTCGGCGCAGCCCTCGTGCTTCTGTTCCAGCTTCTGCCGATGACGCTCGGATGGACTTCGACCGTCGACGCCGGGCTCGCGCGCGCGCTCTTCTCCTGGACGCTGCACGCCATCGTGTATTTCTGGCTGTTTCCCGCA
This sequence comes from Burkholderiales bacterium, assembly GCA_035259205.1. Lineage (GTDB taxonomy): Bacteria > Pseudomonadota > Gammaproteobacteria > Burkholderiales > SG8-41 > SG8-41. The sequence goes on from DATFWO010000227.1 coordinate 6,116, forward strand.
TACATCGCTTACTACACGCTCGCGCCGCGGGATGCCGGAGGGCCTCTGTACAGCGATCGCATGGGGCGCGTGGCGTTCGTGCTGCTCCTGGTATTGGCGATGCCGATCGGGCTCCATCACTTGTTCGCGGATCCCAACGTCGGCACGGGCTTCAAGTTCCTGGCTTCGGTGTTCACCGCGGCCGTCGTCATTCCGACGCTGCTGACGGTCGGCGGGATAACCGTATCGCTGGAGATTGCCGGACGCTTGCGCGGCGGCCGCGGACTGCTCGGATGGGTGCGCGCCCTTCCCTGGGATCGACCAATGGTGCTTGCCACAGGGCTCTCGCTCGTGATGCTCGGATTTGGCGGGGCCGGCGGCATCATCAACATGAGCTATACGCTCGATTCGACAGTCCACAACACGCAGTGGATCACGGGGCACTTTCACCTGATCTTCGGCGGCGCGGTCGTGATCATGTATTTCGCGATCGCGTACGAGCTCTGGCCGCATCTGACGGGTCATCCGCTGCACTCGGCGAAGCTCGCATGCGTACAATTATGGCTCTGGACCATCGGCATGATCGTGGTAACTTTCCCGTGGCACGCCGTCGGCCTGATGGGACAACCGCGCCGCATGGCGTACTACGACTGGTCGAATCCCGCGATCGCTGCGCAGGGCCCGCTGGTGAGCCTTTCGGCGATCGGCGGCCTCATCCTGTTGTTGTCGGGTGCCCTCCTGATCGTGATTCTTCTTCGCTCGCAAAGCGGCGAGAAAGCGGAGGTCGGCGCATTGCGGTATTCGCGCGCTCTGGATGACGCGGCGCCTCTGCCGCGCGCGCTCAACAGCCTCGGCGTGTGGTTCGGCCTGATGGTCGCGCTGACCGTCGTGAACTACGGCTATCCGATCGCGCAGAGCTTCTTTCTCCAGCACAACCAAGTGCCGGCGCATTCTGTGCTGATCGGGAAGTGACCATCATCATGACCAATGAACGATTCGGTTTGATCGGCTGGCTCCTCGCATTCGCGGTCGCCGTTGTATCTATCGTGATCGGCTTCGTATGGTTTCCCGCACTGCAGGCGAACGCACTCGGCCTCAGCTGGTGGGATGCGATCTGTCGGGCGACGGGCATTACTCGGACGGCGGGACCCGCGCAGATTGCGAATGCGGCTGCTGCCGTACCTTCAACGGTCGTCTGGAACAGAGCAACGCTGGGCGCCATCGCATCCGGCGATGCACAACGCGGAAAAGCCCTCGCCGCCGGCTGCGCCGCCTGCCATGGCGCGCAGGGCATCAGTCCGAGCGAGGCCTTTCCGAACCTTGCCGGATTGCCGGCTATGGTGCTCTACAAGCAGCTCGAGGACTATCGCAGCGGCAAGCGAGAGAACCCGATCATGCAGGGGATGGTCGCAGCCCTCGACGATCAGAAAGTCGCCGACGTGGCCGCCTATTTCGCTTCGCTTCCGCCAGGCAAACGCGGAGACGGCGAGATGCCGGCACTCGTTGCGATCGGCAGTCCGATGCGGTCGATCGCTCCCTGCTCCGCCTGTCACGGCCCGCTCGGTTTCAAGGACGGCGCGCCTCCGCTCGAGGGACAGAAGGCAGCCTATCTCAAAGCGCAGCTCGATGCATTTGCCACCGGCGCACGGCACAACGATATCAATCAGCAGATGCGCGAGATCGCGCGCGCATTGAACGCGTCCGAGCGGAACGCGCTCGCCGAATGGTACGGAAAGCCGCAGCGCTGACGAGCAACGCGACTAGCCGCCGTGTGACGGGCATGGAGCACTCTGTAATGCGAATGAACGAACAGGCGCTGACACTGCCGCTCGCTCTGGGGCCGCTCCTGCGCCTCGGCAAGCCCCGCGTCGTTTCGCTGATTGTATTCACCGCGATCATCGGCATGTTCCTCGCGGCTCCGGGCTTGCCGCCAGCGGAACCCTTGCTGTTCGGCGCCATAGGCATTGCGCTGGTCGCGACGTCAGCAGCCGCGCTCAACTGCGTAATCGAGCAGAAGCTCGATGCGATCATGGCGCGCACACGGGCGCGGCCATTGCCTGGGGGTGAAGTGACCACGCCGCAGGCGCTCGTGTTCATTGGGTGCACGGGCCTTGCGGGTCTGCTCCTTCTTAACGGCCTCGTCAATGCGCTGACCATGTGGCTGACGCTCGCCACGCTAATGGGCTATGCGGTCATATACACGATCGTCCTGAAGCCGCGCACTCCGCAGAATATTGTAATCGGCGGAGCATCGGGAGCGATGCCGCCGGTTCTCGGCTGGTGCGCCGTCACAGGCGAGGTTTCAGTCGACGCCTTGCTGCTGTTCCTGATCATCTTCGCCTGGACGCCTCCGCACTTCTGGTCTCTTGCGTTGTATCGTCGCAAGGAGTACGCGCGTGCGGGCGTGCCGATGCTTCCGGTCACGCACGGCGAGCGCTACACGCGGCTTAACATCCTAATCTACACGGTCATCCTGGCGGCAATTTGCTTGACGCCCTTCGTATCAGGCATGAGTGGATGGATCTATCTGCTGTGCGCGCTGTTCCTGAACGCGGTGTTCGTTGTCTATGCGGTCAGGCTCTATGCCAATTACAGCGATCAACGGGCGCGGCGCATGTTTCGCTATTCGATCACGTACCTCTTTCTAATCTTTGCTGCGCTGCTCGTGGATCATTACTGGCACGTAGGGTAGGCGCATTGATGATCAACCACGAAAGGAGACTGACGATGGATAACGTGTGGGTACGGAATCTCGCAATTTGCGGTGCAGCTTTGAGCTGGCTAGCGCTCCCGTCCGCGGCCGGAGCAGCCGCGAGCGATGCCGCTGCAACTCAGCTTCTGACCAAGTACAACTGCCAGGCTTGCCATGCCGTGGACAAGAAGCTTGTGGGCCCCGGCTACAAGGAGGTGGCCGCCAAGTATGCGGGCGACGCTGGAGCGGCCGCGAAACTCGAGCAAAAGATCAAGAGTGGGGGCACCGGCGTCTGGGGCGCGGTTCCGATGCCCCCCAACGCCGTGCCCGACGCCGATCTCAAGACGCTCGTCGCATGGATCCTGGCACAAAAGTAAAACGGGTGGTCCAGGAAAGCATTTGCAATCGCAGTCGTTTGGCAGGCATCGCCGCTCCGCGTCCGCTGACACGAAATCCGCCCGCCTTGGCAATCTCCGGCCACCGTCGCCGCTCATTCTGCAATCGTGCGTGATACCCCAGTGCGGTTCGAGATGGGGGAGCGCGGTGACCAACAGAACGGAGGCGGCCATGACTGTAAGGGGTGTGCGTGTAGCCGATCTTGAAGAACTGGTTCTGACCCAGGAAGCTCTCCTGCGCGAGCGCGTGCTGCCCGAGCTGGAGTGGGACGAGAGCGAGGCTTCGCTCCTGGTCGAAGAAGTGGTGGGCGAGTCGCGCAGGTGCGGCCGCGAGTACTGAGGAGGTGGCCCATGCTGGATGATCATATCGTTGCGGAAAGGTCTTCCGATCGCGTCGCGCAATGCCGGGCGCGGGTTGCCGTGCTGTTCGAGCGCCTGCCCATGCTGTGCGGATTCCATGTGACCACGGACTTGACCGTCGTCGAAATCGCAGTCGACAGCTGGCCCGGTTGCGCGCCCACGGGGGAGCTTGTCCGCGAAATTTGCGCTGCGCTCGAGGACCTCATCGCGGAGCGAGCCGATGACACCGTCGACCTTCTCCGTGGGCGAACGTTCGCAAGGGCCGTGCACTGAGTCGCATCGGGGAGATTTGACCGGAGGGAGGCTATACGCGATGGATCCAGCAGTCCTGAGCGCGCTCTCCGCCGTCATGGGCTCGATCGTCGGCGGCACCGCGTCCATCGCGAGCGCCTGGTTCACGCAGAGCACCCAGGGGCGCCGCGAAGCGATCCGCATCGAGATCGGGAGACGGGAGAGCCTCTACGCGGAATTCATTACCGAATGCTCCAGGCTGGCCGTCGACTCGCTCGATCACACGCTGGATCACGCCGCGGCGCTGGTCAACGTCTATGCGCTGCACAATCGCATCAAGCTGGTCTCGTCCGACGCCGTCGTCGATGCAGCCGGCCAGGCGATAAGGCATATCGTGGAGCGTTATTTCGCACCCAACATCACCAGGGATGAGCTGCGGCAATTGGTCCTCACCATAAAGGAGGGGTACGATCCCCTGAGGTCTTTCAGCGAGGCATGCCGGGCCGAGCTTGCCAAACTCCAGGATTCGGGATGAGCAGGCGCATGCGCCGAGGCGCGTGAACCGGCACGTTTGTGTTCCGTGGCACGCAACCGACGATCCCGGACACAGGCTGGCCAAGCCAGCGAGCGACAATGCGAGTTGAGCTGACAACCAACCGATTCATGGAGACTAATTTATGAAACGAGGCTTTTCTTCGTATGTCGCCCTGATCTGCACGCTCGCAGCGACCGCCTGTGCCTCGGATACGGTCCGGACACCTGCAGGCGAACAGTTGGTGCGCTATGGCACGATCGAACAGATCGTTCCCGTCGAATTGCAAGGGGACCACGAGCTCGGCCTTGGAACCGTGCTCGGAGCCGCGGCGGGCGGCGTGTTGGGCCATCAAGTCGGGCACGGAAGCGGGCGCGATGCTGCGACGGTGCTCGGTGCGATCGGCGGTGCGGTCGTCGGAAACCGGGTCGAGAACCGGTATGCCGACACGCGTCCCGGCCAGCAGATTCTCGTAGTGCTCGACGATCGGGCCCGCATCTCTGTGACGCAGCCGCTGGATCGCAGTCTTTGGATCGGCGATCGCGTCCGTGTCGAGGGTTCCGGCCAGGCGGCGCGCGTGGTTCGCAACTAGGGGACGGATGCGAAACGGAAGTTCCTGATAGCTGGCGAGTTTCGCACGGTCTTTCCCGAGCAGAGGCCGCGCGAGCTGCGCTCGCAATGTGTCAGATGACATCGCGTGCGCGCCAGGCGACACGAGCCTGACGCCCGGTAGAGGGAGAGTATGCGACACCACCATCCCCGGTGGCACGACCACAATCGTTCTCTATTCATCCTATCCGACGAGGAGACCCCATGAGCACCATCAGGACCAAGGACGGAACGGAGATCTATTACAAGGACTGGGGCACGGGCCAGCCGGTCGTGTTCAGCCACGGCTGGCCACTATCGTCAGACGCGTGGGAAGACCAGATGTTCTTCCTCGCTTCGCAGGGCTATCGCTGCATCGCGCACGACCGGCGGGGGCACGGGCGGTCGAGCCAGCCGTGGCACGGCAACGATATGGATACCTACGCCGATGACCTCGCGGAGCTGGTGCAGGCGCTCGATCTCAAGAACGCCATACACGTCGGTCATTCCACGGGCGGCGGCGAAGTCGCCCGCTACATCGGGCGCCATGGAACGAAGCGCGTGGCCAAGGCGGTCCTGATCGGGGCGGTCCCGCCGCTCATGTTGAAGACAGCGGCCAATCCGGGCGGATTGCCGATCGAGGTGTTCGACGACATCCGCGCCGGCGTGCTCGCTGACCGCTCGAAGTTCTTCAAGGACCTCGCGATGCCGTTCTACGGGTACAACAGGCCCGACGCCAAGCTGTCGGAGGGCGTGCGCGAATCCTTCTGGCTGCAGGGGATGATGGCCGGATTTCCGGCCGCGTACTTCTGCATCAAGGCGTTCTCGGAGACCGACCTCACGGAAGATCTCAAGAAGATCGATGTGCCGACGCTCATCCTGCACGGCGCCGACGATCAGATCGTGCCGATCGGCGCCTCGGCCTTGCTGTCCGCAAAGCTCGTGAAGAACGCGACACTCAGGATCTACAAGGACGGTTCGCACGGCATGTGCACAACCCAGAAGAACGAGGTCAACGCCGACCTGCTGGCGTTCTTCAAGGAAGCCCACCGGGCGGCGGCGTGAACCGGTAGGCCAGGCTTGTCCGAAGATCCGATGCTCTTGCAGGTCGCCCGCGAGGAAGTACCGGGGTCTTTCCTTCCTCCTCCTCCTCTTGGTGGACTCCGGAGCGGGCGGCCTCTTTTCGATATATCCGAAGCTGCGCGGCCCGTCCAAGAGACCTGGGCATCCGCATTCCAGAGGGAGAACTGACATGTTCGGTCTGACACCACTCGGTACCTTTCACACCGCCGTCAGCCTGATCGCGGTCGTCGCCGGATTTGTCGCGCTGGTGCAGAACAAGGAGATCTCGACGCGAGGCAACGCCGGATCGGTATTCTTCTGGGGCACCGTCGTTACCTGTCTGAGTGCCCTGGGGATCTACCAGCACGGCGGCTTCGGGAAGCCGCACATTTTCGCGATCATCACGCTGGTCGTGCTCGGCGTCGCGCTGTTGGCTGAACGCGTCGCATCGTTTGGACGCGCATCCCCATATGTGGCGACCGTGGGCTATTCCCTGGCGCTGTTCCTGCACTTCATACCTGCAACGGTAGAGACACTGACCCGGCTACCGCTTGGCGCGCCGTTCCTATCCAATCCGGATGATCCAGGAGCTCAGCCGATCATCGGGACATTCTTTCTGATCTTCCTGGCGGGCGCGGCCCTGCAAATCGGTCGACTGCGCCGGAGGGCTCGCCCGCTAGGGCAAGGGGCGTGACCCCTCAGCGCTGCAGGCGCACCTCGATCCAACGGCCCCCGCCCGACAGTTCCTTCCAAAGCCCGGCGGGGTTCGTGCTGAACACGATATCGGCGCTTGCCGGCCGCACGTTCCAGGCACCGCTGCGAATCTCCTCATCGAGCTCCCCCGGGGTCCAGACCACGACGCCCGCGAAATAGCGCGCGTCGTTGGGCGTGGTTTCGATGAGGCGATCGACGCTATTCGCATCGAAGACGGCAACCAGGCCGGACGTAAGGGCTATGTTCGCGCCGGTGTTGGTCGGTGCCTTGCGTGCTATGGCAAAGACGCTCGTGGCGAAAACCGGTCCGCCGAGAGACAACGGCCCGGAGACTTTGCGGGATGGAGCATGCCCCGGAAACACCGTCTCGAGCTTGACGCGCGTCGGGCGATTGAGGATGAACCCGATGTGCCCACCGCGGGGCAGCGGTGCCGCAACGAGCACGGTCTCCTCGTAGATCGAACCCGCCAGACCGGAATTGGCCACCAGCGTGACGGGTTGGGACAGCTCGACCGCCTGCGCTGCGTCCATCATGGAGGCGATTAGCACGAGCGCCGCCGCGAGAGCGATCGAGACCTTTGTAAAGAACTTCATCTGCTTCTCCTTTCCTGGAGTGACACCGTTATCCACCTTCCGGGGCCCTATCGACCCCTGCATGGTCGTAGAGTCAACCAGCACGGTTACCGGGTTGTGTCGATGCCTCTTCGGCGCGTGACGCCTGACACGCGCATGACATACACGGGTCGCGGTCGTGCCTCACTGTACGAGGCGTGCAATGGACTGATGCAACGCAACCGTAAAGGAGTTATCCGTGCGAATTCGATTTGCAGGCCGCCCGCGATGCATTCCCGGGGTCTTTCCTTCCTCCTCCCATCCATCCCCTCTTGGTGGGATCCCGGTGCGGGCGGCCTCTTTTCTCGCGGCGCTGTGTTGCGAACAAACAAAGTGAAAGGAGAAATTCGATATGAAACGCATCCTCGATCCGTCGTTCCGCTATCGGCCGAGCTTTGCGACCGATCTGCGCGATACTTTTCAGCGAGTCCGGCGCGAGTTGCTGGAGCGCGCGCGTAAGAACGCGGCGGTGGAGACCCATGTGCCCGCAAGCATTCTTCCAATGAAAGCAGGAGCGCAGTGAACCGGCGCCGTGCGCGCCTTGGGCGTCGATGAACCGAAGGAGGCTGTCCATGGAAATGATTGAACGGATAGCGAGCGGGGAAGCAGCGGGCGGTTCCCGGAGCGGCCACGTATTCATATTCGTCGTGTCCCTGGTCGTTCTGGTCCTCGCGCTTTGCATACTGCGCTCGTTCCTGCTGCCGCTCGCCTGGGCGGTGGTCCTCGCGCTCGCTACGTGGCCGCTCTATCGCCGATTTGCAGCGCGGTGGCCCCGGCGATTCGCAGCGAACGGCACTCCCCTGGTCTTTACCGCGCTCATCACGCTCTTCGTCCTGGGTCCGTTCGGATTTGCGTTTATCACCATAGGCGCGCAAGCGCAGGTCTGGGCGCGCGAAGTTGCGTTTGCCGAGCAGTATGGCCTCGCCCCCCCTATCTGGCTGGCAGCCATACCACTTGCGGGTTCCTGGCTGGTGAATCATTGGAATGCGGTATTGGGGACGCCAGGAGGGGTAACCGGATTGCTGCAGAGTGCCGATTCGGCTTCGATGATCGGCTGGGCCGGTTCGCTCGGAGGATTCGTTCTGCGTCACACGGCGATTATTGCGTTCACGATTCTCGCGCTGTTCTTCCTTTATCGGGGCGGGGAACCGCTGGCCGCACGCACGCTGCAGATCGTCCACCAGAAGCTCGGACCGCGGGGCGATCGCTACTTCCGGCAAGCGGCTCTCTCGATTCGCGCGACCCTGGGCGGCATGCTCGTGGTGTCGCTGATCGACGGGGTGCTGATCGGCCTTGCGTATGAAATTGCTCACGTGCCATCCGCTGCGGCGTGGGGAGCGATTACCGGCCTCCTCGCGATGATTCCGTTCGTTGCGTACCTTGCCGTAGCGGGCGTCGCGTTGGTGCTCATCGCGAAGGGCGCCGGCGCTGCGGCATTGGCCGTCTTTGCCTGGGGGACATTTGTCGTTTTCGTCGCGGACAAGTTGGTTCGTCCTGCGCTCCTGGCGAATACGACCAGGTTGGGATTTTTCTGGGCGCTGCTGGGCAGTCTCGGCGGATTGGCGGCCTTCGGCCTGCTGGGTCTCTTCATCGGTCCTGCCATACTCGCACTGGCCGCGGCGATCTGGCGCGATTCGCTCGACGAGGTCCCTCACATCGACGCCGGCACTGTCAAGCAGGAAGAACAAGACCAAGCACGACTAAAGCCGGAAGGCAGCATGCTCGCCGTCGTTTCCAACCGCGCCCACGTGCAGTCCCCTGCGCGGACGATCGGCTCACACCTGGGCCATGGCTTGATCGAGCGGGAGCGCGCGGCCCTCATTTCATTCGCCGAAGTGGAAACGCAACTCAAGCGATACGCGAAATTGCGCGAAGAAGCTGCGCGTGTGGGAGACGCGGCCAACTGTGTCAGCTGACGTCGGACACTCAGGCATCGGCACCGGGAGACTTCATGTCAGCGCGCGCGACGGAGTTCCGGCTCACTAGTACCGATGGCCTGAGCGTGGCCTGTGCGCGGTGGGTCGGCGCCACGCCCGCGCGTGGGGTCGTCCAGGTTGCGCACGGGATGGGCGAGCACATCGGGCGATACGCGGAAACGATCGAGGCGTTGGTGTCCGAGGGCTTGACGGTCTACGGCAATGACCATCGCGGGCACGGCCGCACCGCGCCATCCCGCGTGTACCTCGGGGATTTCGGGGCGGGCGGCTTCCAGTTGCTGGTAGAGGACATGCACCGGCTGAGTCGTCTCGCGAAGGAAGAGAACCCCGACGTGCCGTTCATTCTGCTGGGCCATAGCATGGGTTCGTTCGCTGCCCAGCAATTCATCCTCGACTACAGCCATGAGATCGACGGCCTGGCCCTTTCGGGATCAGGCGCGCTCGACGGACTGGCGCGCTTGGCGGCGTCCGCGCCCGCGGAGAGCAATCTCCTGAACGCCCGCTTCGAGCCGGCGCGGACGCCGTTCGACTGGCTGAGCCGGGACAGCGCTGCCGTTGATGCGTTCGCAAACGACCCGCTGTGCTTCGCGGAGCTCCTGCCTCCTGCCTTTGCGTCGTTTCTCGGGGCCGTCCGCCGCCTGTCCGATCCCGACAGCCTCTGCCGGATACGCAAGGACTTGCCCATCTACCTGTTTTCGGGCAGCGACGACCCCGTGGGACAGCAGCTCGAAGGCGTCAGGACGCAGATAGAGCGCTATCGACGCGCAGGCATTCGCGACGTCTCGCACGATTTCTATCCTGGCGGACGGCACGAGATGCTCAATGAAACGAATCGAAGCGAGGTCCGGGCGCGCCTGCTCGGCTGGATCTCGGCGGTCCTGGAGAAAACGGGGACGGGCCGGACACCTCTGCGGTCGCATCAGCCATGACTCCCTTCGCCTGGCTCGAGGCCGACATGGCGCGGCACATGCTCCTGGAGTTCCCGCTGCTCGTGGGGCTGGGCGCCGTCCTCGCCCAACATTTATCGCCGCGGATGGATGCCCGACTCGCGCTGTTCGACCGCTACGGCCTCACGGGCTGGACCCTGGCGAGCCTCATTCTCGCGCTCTGGATGATTCCCGTCGCACTTGACGCAGCGGTCCAGAGCGCCGCCGTCAACGCCGCCAAGTACGCGAGTCTCCTTGCAACCGGCTACGCGCTGCGCACGGCGGTGCGCCGCTCGCCACCCGCCCTCGAGGTGTTTTTCGTGGGCAATTTCGCGTGGATGGCGGCGACTGTCGGGCTGGTCTACCAGGAGGCCGACACGCGACTCTGTGTCAGCTACCTCGCCGCCTCCCAGCAGCTCGCGGGCCGCGGTCTGGCGCTTACCGCCATCGCCGTGCTCGTGCTCTGGTTCGCGCTGCGGGCACGCGCCTTCGCGTCAGCTGTCACACCCGGCCGCGCTCTCGACACCCGCCGGCGAATGTTGGGTGCCAGACTGGACTTGAAACGGCCGATGTGCCGGCCGATGGAGGAGGGTGGCCATGGGTAGTTCGGTGCTGGAAGTGCCGCAAACGCTCTCGACAGGCTCGCCACCTGACAGCGGCAGGCCGGCCCATCCGCCTTGCCCGATGAAGCTCGAACAACCCGCACCGGCGACACCAGTGCATTCGGCGATGAAGCATTTCCATCCGTTCCGTCTGGACGGAGATAACTTTTGCCTGTGGCGCGCCGACGCGCGAGTCCCGCTCTCGCCGAAGGCATTCGCGCTACTGCGTTACCTGGTCGAGCGTCCAGGGCGGCTGTTGAGCCAGAACGAGCTGCTCGACGCCGCGTGGAAAAATCTCGACGTCCAGCCGGAGATCCTCAAGAAGTACATACTGGAGATTCGCAAAGCACTCGGAGACCAGTCGGACGCCCCGGTCTACATCGAGACGCTGCCACGCCTCGGCTACCGCTTCATCGCGGAGGTGCACGAGACCCCGGCCGAGTTGCGGTACGATGCGGCAAACGCCGCTCTGGCGCATCTCGTGGGGCGCGATCGGGAACGTACGGCGCTGCGCGCCAGCCTGGAACAGGCCGCCGCAGGTCACGGACACTTCCTGTGTCTGTCCGGGGGAACCGGTACGGGCAAGACTGCGCTGGCTGAGGAGCTCCTCCTCGACGCGCGGGGGCGAGGTGCGGCGCGCGTCATGCGCGGTCGATGCTCGGAGCACGTCGCTGGTGCGGAGCCGTATCACCCGATATGGGAAGCGCTCGAGGGCTTGCTCGATGACAGCGGCGATCATCAGCCGGCGCGTGCCTTGAAGACCGTTGCGCCGAGCTGGCAGTCGCAGCTCGCTGGCACGGAAGAGCCACCGGCGGCGCAGAACGGACCCCGGCAGCGCATGCCGCGCGAGTTCGCGGCGTTGCTCCAGAGACTTGCCTCCGAGCGCCCCCTCGTGTTGTTCATAGACGATTTGCACTGGGCGGACCCTTCGACCGTCGACCTCCTGGCGTACCTGGCAGGCCGACTGGCTCCCTGGCGCATCCTGATTCTCGTGACCTGCCGGCCGGCGGAGCTGACGCGCACGCGGCACCCCTTTGCGCAACTCAAGCTGCTGCTCCAGGCGCGCGGCGTTTGCAAGGAGGTCCGGCTCGCGCCCCTGTCGCGGCAGGACACAGAGCAATACATCTCGCTGGAGTTCGGGCGGCACCGCCTGCCCGGCGAATTCGCGCGCCTGGTGCACGACAGCACCGACGGCAATCCCTTGTTCATGGTCGAGTTGCTGCGTCATTTGCGCGAGCGCGGGGTTATCGCGGAAACGGACGCGGGATGGGCGCTGGTCGAGGAACTCCCACACTTCGATCGCGATCTGCCGGAGTCAATACGCAGCGCGCTTCAGCGCAAGATCGATCAGCTGGACGACGCGGACCGGTGGCTGCTCAGCGCGGCGGCGGTGCTGGGCCGTGAGTTCGACTCGGCGGTGCTCGCCCGGATCGTAAAGGAAGCCCAGCTGCCCGACGGCGCCAAGATGTTGTGCTGCTGCTTCGTGCACGCGCTCTGCCAGAGCATCCTCTACGCCTCATTGACCCCGTCGCGCCGTGCGGCGCTCAGCGCAGCGGTCTCGTCGGCGCGCCATCCGGGCGAACGCTGCGACGTTGTCCGTATAGCTGCTTGAGACGGCAGCCGGGCGAAACTTGAAATCATCCTATGAACGACGCTTGAATGAGGCATTTGATGACAGCGTCAGATTGCGGTGCTGGCGGTGCTGCGTTTCGGTATCGATGCGTGGTGGGGTCATCGTGGAGTCTCGCGCCAGATCGAGACCGACAACAGTGCGGCGACGGCAACCGGCATCACCCACCACGCGTTCACACCGACCTGCACGAGCAGCCCTGTGGCCATGAGTGCGATCACCACACCAGCGGCGATCACCCAGTCGTCGCCGATGATGAACTCGTACCAGAAGCGAAGAAAGTTCTTGAGATGGGTCATGTTCATTCTCCCTTGATGAATACACCGTTCGCCAAGACGGTATCCAGCTCGCGCAGACGGCGGAGCGTTCCGACGAGGGCGAAGGAGGCGAGGGTTACGAACGCGAGGATCGCGGCAATCGCGAGATCCGCGCCGGGCCAGGTGATGCCCGCGCCCTCTGCGCTCCAGAAAACGCCGAACGTCGTAAGCATCAGCCCCACCGTGAATTTCATGGCGTTTTCCGGCACACGGCTGAGCGGCTTGTGCACCACGGCGCCCACAATCACGACCAGCAGCAGCGCAATGCCGGCGCCCAGGGCGGCGAGCGGAATGTTCCCGTTGGAGGCGCCGAAAGTCAGCACGATGAACGCGACTTCCAGCCCCTCCAGGAAGACGCCCTTGAACGCCAGCGTGAAACCGTACCAGTCCATGCCCGCGCAGATATCCCTTTCCGCCAAGCGCGCCTTCTCTATGTCCGCGCGATAGAGCGCTTCCTCATCGCGCAGCGCCTTGTAGCCACCGGCGCGCAGAATCGCCTTGCGCAGCCATTGCAGCCCGAAGACGAGCAACAGCGCACCCACGACCACACGCAACGCGTCGATCGGCATCAACGACAGGGACGGACCCAGCACGGCTATCACCGCTGCAAGGACCAGAATCGCTGCGCCAGCCCCGGTCAGGGCCGAGCGCCAGCCGCGTGTAGTTCCTGCAGCGAGCACCACAGTAAGCGCTTCCACCGCCTCGACCGCCGAGGCTAGAAACGCTGCAAACACCAGGATAATCGCGGCAGTGGTCATTCAGCCCTCCTTACCTCAATTGCGAGCGTCTCTACCAGGCTGAACTGCGCCTGCTGTTCATATTCGAAAGAAACAACGACAAGCTGCGGATGTCACAGTCCTCGCGCCGCAAGCGCTGACGTAGGGTCACTCAACCGCCAGACTGCCCAATCGAGCGGCCCGGCGGCCGGTGGCCTATGTGGAACATTTTATCCGCGCGAGGCCTTATTCGGCGGTGCCATTTCCAGAGTTTTCGGGCGCTGAAGCTGCAGCATCATCGGCCTTGCGGTCGAAATACGCTGCCTGTCCTGGCAGCAATTGCCACGGCTCATCGTTCGGGCCCCCCGGGAACGAATCGTCGCGCGCAGTCGTTTTGTCGCCTGCGTGCTTGGATTGGTAGGTGCTGCGTACGGGCGGCTCGGCTCTCTCTCGGAGTTGCCTGGCACCGAGCGGAAAATCATCGCCCGCTGCGGTTTGGCTGCCGGCGTGCTCCGCTTGGTACGTGTCGCGCACGGGCGGCTCTGCGTTCATGCGGCGCTGACGGGCGCCCAGAGGAAACTCACCGTTAACCGTGGCTTGGCTGGCTGCGTGCTCGTCCGCGTACGTGGACTGAGTGGGGATGATCGAACCAAGACCCGTGCTACCCCAACCCAGAGGGCTGGACCACGCTGCTTGTGTCGCAAGGACGAGGCTACCGATTGCAAGTGTCTTTACCATGCTCTTCATCGCATTCTCCTGATCGAAGGTTGATTGCACTCCGCACACAATTGCTGAAGTCCCCAGACGCGGTGTGCTGAGTCTGGCTTCGGGCTCGCGTGCATTTTGCAAAAACGGTGGAGCGCTCCGCGAACTCATCAAGCGTTCACCTGCTACGCCGCCATTGAGCGCCTGGCGCGTGAGAATGTTTCTGCCAAACGGACAGTTGTCGATGACATCCGTCATGATGGTGGCAACGGATCTGAAACCCTCGAATCGTCTGGACCGGCATCCGGGCGGACAGTGGATGATGCCGAGTGCGAGCAGGCCAACGGATTTTCGTTACATCTGCAACATGGATCGGGATCTACGCAACGGAGTTGCCACGGAGATCGCCCACACTGACTCTGTGCCGCAAGGACGGCAGGAACCGGAGAACCGGCATGCGCGATCTATATACGACGGATGTGATGATCTATTTGACGGCGGTGCTCCTCGCGATCGGCATGGCGGTTGCGCTTACCGCCTTGCCCGCCCATCCGGCGGATCTGTTTCCGGGGGCGGGCCCGCGCGAGCTCATGCAGGCGCTGCAGACATACCGCTTACTCTGACGACGGACGAATCACGTAGATTGGGCCTGCTGGTGACTGAACCCGACAGCGCCGCTGGGCGCATGACCGTTTACGCCGCCCGGCGCAGCACGTGCGCAAGGGCTACGGCGATTTCGCGCGTCTGGACGGGCTTCCTGACGATTTCCGCCACACCCGCGCCGCGCGCGCGCTCGGTCAGCATTGGTCCGACGTATCCGCTGACCAGTACGATCGGCAAATCGGCCCGGCGCCGTCGCAGCAGGGCGGCGAGCTCGGTGCCGGTCAGGCGCGGCATGACTTCATCGGTGATCGCCGCATCGAAGCGCTCGGGCGCCGATTCGAATGCGGCGAGCGCCGCCCCGCTGTCGGAGAATCCGACCGGGTCGTAGCCCAGCCGCAGCAGCACTTCCGAAGTTACCGCGACGAGCGGCTCCTCGTCGTCGACTACCAGCACGCGCTCGCCCTTGCCGCGTGGGACCGGCGCATGTTGCTCTTCCGCGGCATCGGTCGCCGCGTCGACCCGCGGGAGGTAGATCGCAAACGTGCTCCCACGGCCCGGCGTGCTGGCCACGTCGATGCCGCCCCCGGAATCGGTCACGATCCCGTAAACCAGCGACAGGCCGAGCCCCGTTCCCTTGCCGATCTCCTTGGTCGTGAAGAACGGCTCGAAGATGCGCGCGATGGTCGCCTCGTCCATTCCCGGTCCCGTGTCCTCGAGGGTGAGCTGGACGTAGGAGCCGGGCTGGAGGTTGCCGTGCGACAGGACACGCTCGACCCGCGCGTCCGCGCTCTCGAGCGAAACGCGCAGCGTTCCGCCCCCGCTCATCGCCTGCAGCGCGTTCGTGCACAGGTTCATCAGGACCTGATGAAGCTGCGTCGCGTCGCCCATCACGAAAAGCGGCGTGGACGGCCCCTGCACCTGGAGTTGCATTCCCGCCGGGAGAGAGCCGCGGACCAGCTCCAGCGTTTCCGCGACGATGCGGCCGAGGTCGATCGGAGCACGCTGGACGCGCTGGCTGCGACTGTAAGCGAGGATCTGGTCAACGAGCCCGCGCGCCCGGTTGGCGGCAGTGAGCACGTTGCGCGCGTAGCGCCTGAGCGGGGAACCCTCCGGCGCCTGTTCGGTCAGCAACTCGGCATAACCCAGGATGCCTCCGAGAATGTTGTTGAAGTCGTGCGCGATGCCGCCCGCAAGGCGTCCGACCGCCTCCATTTTTTCGCCCTGCCGCAGCCGCTGCTCGAGACGTCCCTGCTCGGCCTGCGCCAGCCGGCGCTCGGTGATGTCGCGCAGGTTCATTACCACCGCCCGGACGTCCGGCTCGCTCAGCATGTTGGTGAGCGTGCTCTCCGCCCACCGCAGGGTGCCGTCCCGGTGGGTTACCCGATGCTCCAGCGTCATGATCTTGCCTGGCTCGAGCACCAGTTCCGCCAGGAGCGCGCGGCCGCGGGAGAAGTCCTCTGGATGCATCGTGTACATCGGGAGCCGCAGCGCTTCTTCCGGCGTATAGCCCAGGACCCGTTCCACAGACGGACTCGCGTAGATGATCCTGGATGCGGTCGGATCGAGGAGCAACTCCACGTCCGAGCTGCGCTCGATCATGGCGCGGAAGCGCCTTTCGCTGCGCTGGAGCGCGCGTTCCCGGCGGGTGAGCCCCCAGGCGGCCAGCGCAATCAGCGCGAGCGTCGCGCCCGAGGTGAGCAGGGTGCGTGTTGCGATACGCGATGCCTCCCGACGCCATGGTGCGAAAACCGACTGCTCCGTGGAACCGGTCAGGACCTGAAGCGGAAAGCCGCGCACCGCAGACGCGGCCAGGAAGACCGACTCGTTCAGGATGGGACTGGTCGTCCAGCCGGTGAACCGGCCATCGCGCCGGATGCCCGTATTGATGTCGGGATTGTCGAACTGGCGGCCGCGGGAAGCCATAGGATCGGGAACGCGCGTGATGATCGTTCCATCCTGCGAGCGCAGCGTGATGAATCTTCCCCCGCCGGGGTCGATCGCTCGATAGAGATTGTCGAAGCTCTCGATTTCCATCACCGCCACGACAACGCCGTCGAAACGGCCTCCCGTCGCTTCGAGGCGGCGGGAAACTGCGAAGCGCCACTTTCCCTCACGCATGCTCTGGTACGGCGCGCTGAAGAACAGCCCGGTAACACGGCCGTCGCGGTGCGCGGTGAAATAAGGACGTTCAGTGATGTCGGTATCGATCGTGGGCGCCTCATTCGTGCGCGCGATCACCCGGCCACCGGCGTCGATGACAAGAAAGGCCGCAACCTGCGGAATGTGGCTCGTTTGCTCGCTCAGCAGCGACGCCAGCGCGGGATTTTTCGCGGCCCCGGGCTCGCGCACTACGTCGCGCAGCACGAGGTCGACCGCCTCGAGGAGGGTCGCCGTGTGCTCGGCCAGCAGGCCGCTCAAGTTGGAGAATTCGAGCTGGGCGCGCGACACGGTTTGGCGCCGGTCGGAATACAGGTCCCAGGCGGCCGAGCCGATGTTGATGACAACCAGCAGCACGCCCAGCGTGATCAATGACCCGCGCAGCGTGATGCGGGACGGGGCCGGGGGATTTCGTGCCGTGGACATCGGGCGCTAGGCGCGCGGCGGCCCGACGAGCTCGGCCACGGCGTGCACGATGTCGTTGCGCGACACCGGCTTCGCCAGCGCCCGCGCTGCTCCGAGGGCGATGGCCTCGCCCGCGCTGCAGCCGCTCATGCTGTAGTAGCCTGATACTGCGATGATCGGAACGGCCGGGTGCGCCTGCCTGAGCTCACGGATGACGGCGTCTCCGCCGCAGCCCGGCATGCACATGTCGGTCACGACCAGCGCGGGCTCCGCGCGCTGGACTTCGGCCAGCGCGTCCACCCAACGGGCGGCCTTGTGCACGCGGTAGCCCGCGGCCTCAAGCCAGTCGGCCACGAGGTCGCGCATGATCTCGTCATCGTCGATTACGAGCACGTCCGCAGGGCGTTCCGTGTGAGGTGTTCGGTTCACGGTTGCTATTCCATATTGCGCCAATTGCGAGTAATTTGCAGATGAACTGCGCCAGATGACATCTGTCACAAACGGGGTGCGCCGTGCTTAGACTTGCCTCCGTCCCATGGCCGCCGAACCGATCATGAGCTCGCAACCGCAGCCCCCCGGGCAAGCCGTGTTGCCGCACGTCCTGGCGGTAGATGACGATCCCACGATCCGGGAGCTGATGGCCGACTATCTTGGCCAGAACGGCTTCCGGGTCACGGCGGTCGCCGACGGGCGGGCCATGCAGGCGGTACTGACCGACGAAGTCGTCGATCTTATCGTGCTCGATCTCAGGCTACAGGCCGAGGACGGAATGGCGCTGGCGCGGCGGCTGCGCGACGACTCGACGATCCCGATCATCATGTTGACGGGCCGCAACGAAGAAGCCGACCGGGTGATGGGACTCGAGCTCGGCGCCGACGACTATCTCACGAAGCCTTTCAGCCCGCGCGAGCTGCTCGCGCGAATCCGCACGGTACTGCGCCGGCGGCATGCCGAGGTCCGGCAGGGCCGGCCCGAAGGCATACGCGCCTACCGCTTCGAC
>DATFWO010000228.1:0-33002 GCA_035259205.1 Burkholderiales bacterium
GCGTGCTTCAGGTCGTAGTTGTGCGCTGCGACCATCATGACTTCGTGCGGCTGCAGGCCCAGGTAGTCGATCGCACCCAGATAGACTTCGGGCGCCGGCTTGTAGCGCCTGAACATCTCGGCGCACAGGATCAGGTCCCACGGCAGGCCCGCGGATTTCGCCATGTTGGCGAGGCATGCGACATCGCCGTTCGACAGCGGCGAGAGCAGGTATTTCTTCCTGAGACGCTTCAAGCCGGCGACCGCATCCGGCCAGGGCTTCAGGCGGTGCCAGACGCGGTTAAGGTACTGGCGATCGCTCTCTCCGAGAGCACCCAATCCGTAGCGGGGAAGGATTTCGTCGAGCTTCCTGCGGTAGATCTGGTGGACGGTGGTCCACGGCCCGCCGTCGTTCACGGCGTCCATGCCGGGGCGGTAGCAGGTCTTCCATTCGTCGATCAACGCTTCCCATTGCACGCTGCCGAGCTTCCTGCGCCTGGCGTAGGTCCGGAAATCGGAAATGATGCTCGCGCGCCAGTCCACCACCGTGCCGAAGGTGTCGAAAGTCAACGCCTTGATCCCGGTTACCGGCATTGAGTTGCGGTTCAGCCTACTGCGTCTTCGCCATGCCGAGCTCCGTGAGGATCTGCTTCTGCTCGGCGTATTCCTCGTCCATGCGACGCTTGCTCTCGACGGCGCCTGCGTAGATATTCGCCCAGTAGTTCTCCTGCACTTCCGTTTTCCAATCCTCGGTCTCCGTCACCTTGCGGAACACGCTGTCCCAGTAGGCGACCTGGGCGCGGTTGAGGCCCTTCGGCGCCATGATGCCGCGCCAGCTCGTCTGCACCACGTCCACCCCGACCTCCTTCCACGTCGGCACCGCGGCGAACGGACCGCCCATGCGGCGCGGGCCCGTGACCACCAGGGTGCGCACCCTTCCTTGCTGGAGCTGATCGGCCATGTTGCTCAGCCCAGTGCTGATCGCATCGACGTGCCCCCCAAGCAGCGCCATGACGCTCTGGCCGCCGCCGGCGAAGGTGACGGTTTTGAGATGCCTCACGTCGACGCCGCCTTTCTTCAACGCCAGCAGCAACGAGGTGTAGTTGTTGCCCGCGATACTGGCGGAGCCGAAGGACAGGGCGGCCGGGTTCTTCTTCAGGCGATCCAGCAGGTCGTGCGCGGACTGCACCGGCGACTCGGCGCGCACGTTGATACCGAAATACTCCTCCATCATGAGCGACAGCGGGGTGAAGTCGGCGTGGCTGTACGGGGCGAGGCCGGCGATATGCGCGATGAGGTTGGCGCTGGTCGAGATGAGCAGCACGTGGCCGTCGCCGGGGTGGGCGTGCAGCTGGTTGAGGGCGATCGTGCCGTTGCCGCCGGGCCGGTTGACGACGTTGATCGGGATTTCGACCAGCCGGTGCTTCTGGATGATGCGCTGAAGCTCGCGCGCCGTGCGGTCGCTGGTTCCGCCGGGCGCGTTCGGTGCAATCAGCGTGACGGGGCGGTTCGGCTTCCAGTTTTCCTGCGCGCAGACCGACGGGACTTGCGCGCCGAGAACGGCCAACGCAACTACGAGAACGGCGCGAGACGAGGCGTGGCCAAACGGTAGGTCCTGCAAATCCCGCCTATTTTTTCGGTTTTTCGCGGATGCGGTCGGGCAGCGTGCGGCGGATGTCCCGGGTCATCTTTACCGCGGTTTCTATGCCGCGATAGTAACCGGGCAGATAGGAGGCTTCCTTGTAGCCGAGGACGCGATAGAAGGTGCGTGCCGCGAAGTTGTTGACGCGAAGCTCGAGATTGATCGTGGTGATGCCGGCAACGAGCGCCGCTTCCTCGAGCCAGGCGATCATCTGCCTGCCGATGCCGCAACGCTGGTGAGAGGGCTTGACCGCGAACAGGCTCAGGTGCGACGCCGTATCGCCGAACTCCATGATCGCAAAGCCGACGAGATGCGGTTTGACTTCCGCTACCAGCACGTTGGTGTCGCGCGCGCGGATCGCCTTTGCCACCCGGTCCGGCGGCCACGACCACCCCCGCAGCCCGACCTCGATCAGGTAGCGCGACATCACCGCGATCTCGTAGGCGTCGGCCGGAACGCCGAGTCTGTACGTGGGGCTGGGCATAAGCAAGGTCCGTACCCGTAATAGTGCCTGACGAATCGGGTTTCGTGAAGCAGGGGGCCGGGGGGGCCGAAAAAAAGGGCGGCGCCAGCGCCGCCCTGCCGTTTATTGCTTACCGTTCGCCGATCAAGCTTTCGAGGCTTTGGGAATGAACTTGAGCGCAACGCCGTTATTGCAGTAACGCTTGCCGGTCGGCGGCGGGCCGTCGTCGAAGATGTGGCCGTGATGGCCGCCGCACCGGATGCAGTGATACTCCGTGCGTGGATAGATCAGCTTGTGGTCGGTGGTGGTCCCGAATACGTTCGGAATGCTCGTGAAGAAGCTCGGCCAGCCCGTCCCGCTTTCGTACTTCATGGGCGACGTGAAAAGCGGCAGGTCGCAACCGGCGCAGGCGAACACGCCATCGCGCTTTTCCTGGTTGAGCGGACTCGTCCCGGCACGTTCCGTGCCTTCCTCGCGCAGCACGTTGTATGCCGGCCCCGGAAGCCGCTTGCGCCACTCCTCCTTGGAGAGCTTCAGCGGTTCGGTCGGCGGGGGCGCGGTGACCCCCTCGGCCAGGAACAACTTCCAGTTTTTCTGAAGCTCCTCGACGCCTTTCATGTCCTTGACCCCCGGCTGCGCCGCCTCTCCGCGTCCCGTAAAAAATCCCCACAGGGTCGCGGCCACCGCACCCTGTAACAAACCGCGCCTGCCCATATCGTCCTCCTTCAGTACCGGTTGATGATACCGCACATACGTATGAATACCCCATCCGGATGCGGCACCGCTGCAACTCGCTGGCGCTGGCACGGAATTGGCTGTCGCGATGCGGCTGCGTTTTCCGGGCGTCATTGGCGGCGGTATTGCGGCTTCAGCGGGCCGGGCGCCGGACCGGGCTCGCACCTTCACGAATTCGTTACGCTGCGGAAATCACGACGTCGCATCTAACCGATATCCTTGATTCGGCCAGGGATGACCTTACATTTTTTTATTGAACGCGACGGCACTTTTTTAAATTCGCAGCGGTCACAGCAGGACATGCACCACGCGCCGCTCAATCACAAAACCAATCGGCGGCGGTGGAAAAACCAGAACGCAGAACTTTTCGGCATTCGCGCAAATGAAAGCGCTTAAGTGTGGTGAAACACGCAAACGGGTGCGGGTATTCAACATCGGAAGGAGACAGCGCGGCATGTATACGAACATAGGATGGAAGAGGGAGCCCGGCCGAGAATACGAAACGGGCCGTACTGAAGGGTTCACGCTCAACGGTACCTCGAGCCTGCAATCGCTGGCTTATTACTATGGTGTGAAGGTCCCGGTGCCGGATCCGGCCATGTCGGTCGCCGACTATCTGAAGCGGACCTGCTACGGCAGCCCGCGCGTGGGCGACCGGACCGTGTGGGACCGCCGCGTCGAGCTAATGGTCCAGGAAATGCAGCAGGGGATGATCAGCAAGGTATCCCTGCGCATTCTGCCGGGGTGGCTGCCGGAGCGCCGCGACCCCCTGCCGGGCGAGGATGCGCACAACCTGATGCGGCGCTGGAGCGATCATCGACCGGTCCACTGGGGCAGTCCGGCGGGTTAGGCCTCGCCGGCAGGCCGGTTGCTTCAGCGATGTCTAGCGCGGGCAGCCGTCATACCGGGAGATCGAACCGCCGCTGTCCCGCCATATTTCGGGCGTAAACGGCGCGGCTGCAGGCAGTGAGCCGTGGGGGCTGGCCCCTCGCTCATTGCCGGCGGCCGAAGCTCTATCTATAGAGCCGCGTCGTTCCCGAATATTACGGTGCACTCGCTGGATAGCACGCCGCCATTTCCGTGCGCAAGAGTGATCTCGCAGTCCTTCACCTGCCGCGCGCCGCACTCGCCGCGCACCTGGCGCACCGCCTCGATGATGACGAGCAGGCCGTACATGCCGGGATGGCAGTAGGACAGGCCGCCGCCGCTCGTGTTGACCGCCAGCTTGCCGCCAGGCGCGATGGCGCCGTTCGACACGAAGCGGCCCCCCTCGCCCTTGGGGCAGAAGCCGAGGTCCTCGAGGAAAAGGATGGGGGTGATGGTGAACGCGTCGTAGAGCGAGAGCATGTCCACGTCGGACTGCCTCAGTCCCGCCATCTTGAAGGCCTGTTTCCCCGATTCCACGGCAGCCGTGACGGTCAGGTCCGGCATGCTCGAGATGTTGGCGTGCCCGATCGACTCGCCCACGCCCAGCACATAGGCCGGCTTTTTCCCGAGCGACTTCGCGCGCACGGCGGACGTGATGACGATCGCGCCCCCGCCGTCCGTCACGAGGCAGCAATCCCTCACGGTGAAGGGATAGCTCACCATGCGGGCGTTCAACACCTGCTCGATCGTGAGCGGCTCTTTCTCCCAGGCAACCGGGTTCATGAGCGCCCATTTGCGCGCGGCGACCGCGACTTCGGCGAGCTGCTCGCGCGTGGTCCCGTATTGGTGCATGTGGCGCGATGCGGCCAGCGCGTACGCGCTCCCCGGCAGGAACGGCCGGTACGGAGTCTCGTAGTAATTGAACACGCGCGAGCTCGCCGCAGCGCGCGTGATCGAGCGCTGGGTGCTGCCGTAGGCAATTACCGCCACCTCGGCGTCTCCGTTCTCGATCGCAGACTGGGCGTGCGCCAGGTGTGACATGAAGGACGAGCCGCCGATCGTCGTGCTGTCGTAGTAGCGCGGATTGATCCGCAGGTACTCGCACAGCTCGAGGACGGCCATACGCGACTGGGAGTGCGTCGCGAACACGCAGTCGACGTCGGAGAGCCTGAGTCCACAGTCGTCGAGCGCGCGCAGCGTGGCCTGCGCCATCAGGTCGGTCGGGCTGGTGTCGGGGGCGACGAGCCCGAGATCGGATTCCGCAGCCCCGACTACTGCAACACTGCCTCGTTTGCGGCTCATTTTCCGCCCTCCGCCGGCACGAACACAGGATAGGGCGACTGCTTCTCCTCGGCGGAATGCATGCGCACCTTCACGCGCATGCCGATCTTGACCGCCATCGGATCGATGTCCTCGACGCGGCTCATCATCCGGAAGCCCTCATCGACGTCGATCAGCGCGACATTCCAGGGCTGCTTGTCCTTGGCGTGCACGACGGTCGTCGCGTGCACCGTGCCCAGTCCCTTGGATACCCGCCACTCGAGCTTGTCGCTTCCCGTCCCCGGCGCGACGGCGCGAGGATAAAACACCGCCTTGCCGTCCGCGGTCACTTGATAGGCCAGCTCGCCTTTCTTGCAGTGCTCGATATAGACGCCCAGCGGTGATTGCTTCTTCAGATCTGGCATGGAATGCTCCCTGAAAAACAAACCTGTATTCTCCCGGATGCCGTGACTGCGCGCTTCCGCCTATGCTGACGGCTTCTCCCGATTTTTCAGCACGATCAGCGCGTCGGCGGCGGCGACGCCCTTGCCCGCCTCGCGTACGAACAGCGGGTTGACGTCGATTTCCGCGACACGGTCCGCGTGATCCGCGACGAGCAGCGATATGCGCGCCAGCGTGTCGGCAAGCGCATCGACGTCGAGCGCTGGGCGCCCACGGTAGCCGGTGAGCAGCGGCGCGCCCTTTATTTCCGCGATCATTTCCCGAGCGGTCTCCGCGTCGAACGGCGCAAAGCGATAGGTGAGATCCTTCAGGAGCTCGGTATGGATGCCGCCGAGCCCGAACGCGACTGTGGGCCCGAAGGTGGGGTCGTTGACCGCTCCCACGATGACCTCCAGCCCCGCCGCCATTTCCTGTATCGATACGCTTTCGATGCGCGCGTCCACCTTGTGCCGTTTCGCCGCCGCCACGATCTCGCGCGCCGCCTGCTTGAGACCCTCCAGATCCTGCACGCCGAGCCGGACGGCGCCTGCCTCGGTCTTGTGCGGGATGTCCGCGGATTCGATCTTGACCGCGACCGGAAACGCGAGCGGGGACTCCCGTAACGCGTCGATCTCCGCCGGCTGCAGCAGCACTTCCCTTACCACCGGCACGCCGTAGCGCAGAAGAGCCTGTTTCGAGCGGTGCTCGCCGAGCGCTCCCGCGTCCGGCGGCAGCTCCAGCGGCTGGCGGGCGGCGGCGCGCTTCAATGCGTGCTTGCCGTGCTGCGCGCGTTCGCGGCGCTTGGCCGCGAAGCCGGTCAGCGCAGCTAGGGCGTGAACCGCCCGGCCGGCGCCGAGGATGCATGGCACGCCGTTCTGCTCGAGGTAGGCCAGCACGTCGCCGTTGTCGTCGGGTGCCGTCGGCCAGTTGAGGAGGAGCGGCTTGTGCGTGCCGCGCAGCATGCCGATCAGTTTCTCGGACCACGGCCGGGCCGCGCTGCCGCGCGGCACGCGCGCGATGACCTGGTCGATGTTCGGGTCGGCGAGCACGAGCTCGACCGATTTGCCGTAGGACGCGAAATTATCGTTGTAGCCATGCGCCGTGGCGTCCACCGGATTCCTGAAGGAAGCGAACGAGACCAGTGTTTCGCGCAATTGGGCGGTGGTAGCTTCGGTGAACTCCGCCAGCTCGAGCCCGCTTTCGACGCAGCGGTCCGCGAGCAGCACGCCCGCGCCGCCGGAGAGGGTGAGCACGCCCACCCGGTTGCCGGCGGGAAGCTTGCCGATCATGAAGGCCTTGGAGATATCGATCAGGTCGTCCACGTCGCGGATCTCGACCAGGCCGCCTGCCTTGAATGCCGTGCGATAGAGCTCGTAGCCCGCCGTCATCCGCGCCGAGTGGGAGGTCGCCGCCTGGCTGCCGGCGTCGGTATTGCCGACCTTCCACACGAGTATCGGCTTGCCGAGCTCGAGCGCACGCTCTCCGATCTCGACCAGCCGGCGCCCGTCGGTGATCCCTTCCATGAACGCCACGACGATCTCGACGTCCGACCGCTCGATCAGGTCGGCGACCCAGTCGAGCAGTGTCAGGTCGGCCTCGTTACCGGACGAGATCGCGTAATTGCAGCCGACGCCGAAATAGGCTGCGGCCGCCACCACGCCGAAGCCGAAGCCGCCGCTTTGCGTCACCATCGCCATCGGGCCGGGCTTGAGCTTTTTCATCTGCGAGGTGCCGCCGAAACCGATGCGCGCGTTGTCCTTCAGATTGAGTATGCCAAGACAGTTGGGACCGACCATGCGCACGTTCGCAGCGCGCGCGGCCGCGACGAGCCTCTCCTGCAGCGCCTTGCCATCCTCGCCCACCTCGCTGAACCCGCCGGCGAGCACGAGCGCAAACGGGATGTGCGCTTTCCCGCACTGCTCGATCGCTCCCGCCACGTGCGCGGCGGAGAGGGCGATCAGGGCCACATCGCACGGTTGCGGCACGGACAGCAGATCGGGATAGCAGGTAAGGCCTTTGACGTCGGTGTACTTCGGATTAACCGGATAGATCCTACCGGTATAGCCGAAATCGGTGAGCAGCCGCAAAGCCTGGCCGCCGATGCGGCTCGATTCGGCCGAAACGCCGACGACCGCGATCCCGCGCGGGTTCAGGAAGCGCGACAAGTCGGCGCGAGCATTAACCGCAGATGTATCAGGCATTGTCGTGTAGGGCGTGAGGTAATGAATATCAACCGCAGGTGAGCGCCGGTCAACGCCGGCAGGATCGGCAGGCGGGGAGCTGCGCCAGACGGAGTTTACATGCCTTAGCGTTCATTGTTACCTGTGCAACAGCTTAAGGTAATCGAGCAGCGCTTTCGCCACGGCTGCGGGCTGCTCGGGCAAAAGCGCATGTCCCGCCTCGGCGATCACCGTCATCGTCACGCGATTCGTGCCGAGCTCGTCGCGATAGCGGTTCCTGGTCCCGGGCGGCGTCATGACATCCTGCTCCGGCTGCACGTCGAGAACCGGCGCGCGTCCGGCGAGCCACCATTCCTCCTTCGGTGTCGCTTCCGTGGCGTCGCGCTCCGCGTGCATCACTTCCTCGTGCCATCCGCCGAGCCAGACGCGGGGATCGTTGCCGGGCGCAAAGAACGCGTGCTTCATGCAGCGGATGCGCTCCTCCTCGGGCAGCGACATGTCGTGGCTCTTGTTGATGGATGCGCGTACGTCCGGCGGCACCGGCCACACGTGCGTTGCGCCGAGGAGCACCACGGCTCTGACCAGCTGCGGAAAGTCCGCCGCCGCCGTGCGCGCGACAAAGTTGCCGAAGGCGTGGCCGGCAACGACGGCGGGACCACCTCCGTTATTCCCGATTACCGCAGCTACGTCCTGCGCGAAATCGTGCAAGGTGATGCCGTGCATGGGGCCGGCGCTGCCGCCTATGCCGCGCGGCTGCGGACGCAGCGCGCAATAGCCGCCCTCCGCAAGGCGCCGCGACAGGTCGTCGAAGTCCTCCGCCGGCCGGCCCAGCGAGGGGATCATCACGACCAGCGGGCCGCGTCCCTGTGCCAGCACCTCGATACGCACGTCGGCGCGCTCGACGATATTGCGGGTTACCGGTGACGTCATTGGGGCAGTGAGCAGTAAGCGGTAAGCGGCCGGCAACCAGCATGATTGATCGCGGAAATTGGATCAGCCCGAACTCCGATTCAGCCACGAGTCGCGAGTCACCGAATCTCGGCCCGGCCGTTGTTGAGGACCGTCACGCCGCGCGCGGGTACCGTGGACCGGAACGAGACTACGTTTCCATCCTGCCACATCTCGGTGCGTATGGTTTCTCCGGGGTAGACCGGTGACGAGAACCGTCCCTCCATCGAGACGAAGCGCCGCGGGTCGTAGCCGCACATCGTTTTGAGGAGCGCGTGGCCGGCGATGCTGAAAGTGCAGCGGCCGTGCAGTATCGGGGACTTGAAGCCGACCTTCTGCGCGTGCGCCGGATCGGCGTGCAGCGGATTGTAGTCGCCGGAGAGCCGGTAGATGAGCGCCGCCTGCGGGAGAGTGGGCAGATCGCACACGAACTGCGGCGGCGTTTCCGGCACGGCGTGCGGCGTCCTGACCGGCCCGGTGGGCCCGCCGAAGCCGCCATCCGCACGGCAGAAGGTGGTGGAGGTCAGCGTGCACACCACGTCGCCCGTCGCCTTCTCGCGGACGGTGTTCTCGGTCATGAGGAGGGCGCCTTTACCCTCGCCCTTGTCGACGACCCCGGTCACCCGGGTCTGACCCAGGACGTCACCTTCCACGGGCAAAGGCTTCACGATGCAGAACCCTTGCTCGCCGTGCACTGTATGGCTGCCTGTCACGCCGAGCTCGGGATGCTTCGCAGCCCAAGCCCCGGCGTAACCGAGAATGATCGCCATCGTCGGCAGCGCCTGGAGGTCTTTCTCGTACACGAACTTGAGCTCGTTCTCGTCGCACGGGTCCGCCCCCAGTCCCACGCCGAGCGCGTACAGGATCGTGTCGCGCCGGGTGAGACGCTGCTCAACCTCGGGGACCTTCCAACTGGTCAACTTTTCGTAATTGAGCGCCACGGTTTCCTCATTCCACCGAATACCGACGATCGAGGACGCGGGAGCCACATCATGGCGATTTCAGGTGGCGCCGCCGTGCGCGCTCGCTCCCGGACTCGCTTTTCCCCCGCTATACTTACCATCGAGTATACCCAAGGCTGGAACAGCCGTGATTTCGCTGGCTATCGCAGGAGCGGCCGCCATGGCGCTTGCGTTGAGTTCTTCCGCATTCACGCAGAACGGCGCGATCCCGAAGCGCTACACGTGCCAGGGCGAAGATGTTTCGGTACCGCTCGCGTGGAGCGGCGTGCCGCCGGGAACGAAGAGCCTCGTCCTGATCGTGGACGACCCGGACGCGCCGGACCCGAAGGCGCCGACGATGACCTGGGTGCACTGGGTGCTCTACAACATTCCGCCGACGGCGACGAGCCTCAAGGAGGCAGTCAAAGCGGGAGAACTCGCGAAAGGCACGCTCGAGGGACGCAACGACTGGCAGCGCACGGGTTACGGCGGCCCCTGCCCGCCGATCGGGCGCCATCGCTATTTCCACAAGCTCTACGCGCTGGACGTCGTGCTGCCGGATATGGGGAGGCCGTCCAAGGGCGCCCTCGAGCAGGCGATGAAAGGGCACGTGCTGGAAAAGACCGAGCTGATCGGCACCTATCAGAAGTCGTAGGGACCCGCGGGAAAAAAGGTCGACCTGGGCGCCTGACGGACCGATCCCTAGTCCCCTAACTAGAAAACCGTCCGATCCGGAAGCGCGAAATGTCGTGCCGCGTCGTTCCCGCGGTCGCGAGGTCGGCGAGGATTTCGCCCACTACCGGCGCAAACTTGAAGCCGTGCCCCGAGCAAGGCGAGGCGACGATGACGTTCGGCGCACCAGGCATGCGGTCGATGATGAAATCGCCGTCCGGCGTCACGGTGTAGAGGCAGGTCTTCGCGGCAAGCAGCTTGCCGTTGGCCGCCGGGATATGCTCGGCGAGCGCGGAGCGGATGAGCGACTCGTCGGCAGCGGAAACCGTGCGGTCGTGCCGGTCCGGATCGACGGTCTCGTTGCCGTGGTGGTGCTTGGCGACCTTCACGCCGCCGCTTCCGCGTGGCGGAAAGCCGTAGTGCACGCCATGGCGGCTTTCGATCACGAACACCGGGAAGCGTCCGGCGGCGAAGGCCGCCGCATCGCGCGGCTCAAACCAGGCCATGACCTGCCGCGTCACGCGCACCTGCACCGGAATATCCGGCAGCAACCGCTTCAGCCAGGGGCCCGCCGCTACAATCACCGTATCGGCGGCTAATCTGAGCGGCCCGATCTCGATACTCGCCCCGTCGCCGCTCGACTCGATGGAGTCCACCGTCATGCCGGTTCCGACCTCGGCGCCAGCGGCCCTGGCGAGCGCAAGCTGTGCCTCGATCGCGGTCTCGACGGCGACGAATCCGCCATCGGGCTGCACCACGCCGACGAAGCCGGGCGGAATCCGGAAGGCCGGGAACCGTTCCATCAGCGCCGCCGCCTTCAGCACCTCGTGCGGCAGCCCGTGCGTGCGCGAGGCGAGCAGCGTGCCCGGCACTACCGCGCCATCGGGAGGTCCGATCTCGGCGATGCCGGTGACGCGCAGGAGCTCCTGTCCGCTCGCTGCCTCGAGCTCGCGCCACAGCTCGTAGGCGCTGCGCAGGAGCGGTACGTAGGACGGGTGCTCGAAGTAGCCGAGCCGGATGACGCGTGTCTCGCCGTGCGAGGAGCCCTTGTCGTGGCCCGGCGCAAAGCGTTCGATGCCGAGCACCCGCGCGCCACGGCGCGCGAGTGTGCTGAGCGCTGCGGTGCCCATGATGCCGAGCCCGACCACGATCGCGTCGTATTTCGCCATTCCGCCATGATAGAGTGGTTGCTCCTGTTTACGCCGGAATATTCGGGGAGGGGACATGAAATCTCGCAACACCCTGGCGGTATGCTGTGTTGCCGTCGCGGCCGCGCTGGGCGGCGCGGATCTATTTGCGCAGGCGACAAATACGATCGACGGTCACCTTGCGGCGGCGAAAGCGGCAGCCGGGTTCGATTTTCCCGGCACTCTGGTCCGTATCTGCGTTGCGCCGCAGACTGCCCCTGGCAGGGATGTGGCACCGGCTCCCGCGCCCGAGCGGACAACCTGGATCACCGAGCCGGCGAAAGTCTTCGACAACCTCTATTTCGTCGGCACGAAGCTGCATTCGTCGTGGGCGCTCACGGGCAGCGACGGAATCATCCTGGTCGATACCTTGTACGAGTACGCTTCGGAAGAGGCGATCATCGGCGGCCTGAAGAAGCTCGGGCTCGATCCGGCACGCGTCAAGTACGTCATCATCAGCCACGCGCACGGCGATCACATCGGCGGGGCCAGGCTGATGCAGGAGCGCTACGGCGCCCGCATTATCATGGGTGGCCCGGACTGGGATTCCGTCGAAAAGTCGGTCAACCAGTATCCGAACGGGAAGCCGAAGCGCGACATCGCTGCCACCGATGGACAAAAAGTAAGCGTCGGTGACGCGACCGTGACGATCATACTGACGCCCGGCCACACGCCGGGTACGCTTTCGATGATTTTTCAGGTAAGGGACGGCGGCAAGCCGCTTACTGTGGCCTACAACGGCGGGACCGCGTTCAACTTCGTGAACGACGTGCCGCACTTCGACATCTATATCGATTCCCAGCGCAAGATGGGCCGGACGGCCGCGGCGGCGAATGCCACGATACTGATGACGAACCACTCGGAGTTCGACAACGCGGTGACCAGGATCAAGACCATTGCCGCACGCAAGCCGGGAGAGCCGCACCCTTACGAGCTGGGAACCGATGCCGTGGCGCGCTATTTCAAGGTCACCGAAGAATGCGCCCAGGTCGCGCGGCTCAAGTTGCTGCAGCAGCCCGCGAAGCCATAGGTTCTAGTTTCACAGGCCTTTACGGGACAATAGCTTGTCACCGTTTCTAAGCGGGCGTAGCCTGTGGTGGCCGTGTATTCCCGGCATCAATGCTGCGTTCCATCGTGGCCGGAGTTCGTGCTCGGCTGCGGCGCGACAGCAATCGGAGGGGGTGGGCATGCTGAATAGGGATGCGGTCTGCGCCGCTGCACGGCTGTTGGCGGCGCTTGCGCTGGGGGCTACAGGCCTCGCGCAGGCACAGGAATATCCGAGCCGCCTGCTGCGCGACATCGTGCCGTTTCCGCCGGGCGGCGCAGTGGATATCGTGACCCGCATCGTCACGTCCAAGATGAGCGAAGTGTTGGGCCAATCGATCGTGGTCGAGAACCGCGCGGGAGGCGCGGGCGGCACCGTCGGCGCGGATATCGCGGCGAAAGCCACTCCCGACGGCTATACGCTGTTTACGTGCCAGATCGCCTCGCATGCGATCAGCCCGGCGCTCTACAAGAAGCTTCCATACGATCACATCCGGGACTTCGCGCCGATCTCGCTGCTCGGCACGACGCCCAACGTCCTGTCGGTGCATCCCTCGGTGCCGGCCACTTCGGTCGCCGAGTTCATCGCTTACGCCAAAGCCGGCGCCGGCAAGATCAACTACGGCTCGCCGGGAATCGGCACCTCGCCGCACCTGACGATGGAGCTGTTCAAACTGTCTACCGGGATCAAGCTGGTGAACGTGCCGTACAAGGGGGGCGCCCCGGCGCTCGCCGACCTGCTCGGTGGCCACGTGGTGGTGATGTTCGCCAACCTGCCGGAGCACCTGCCGTCCATCAAGGCGGGCAAGTTGCGCGGGCTCGCCGTCAGCAGCGCCAAGCGTACTCCGCAACTTCCCGACCTGCCGACCGTCGCGGAGTCGGGGGTGCCCGGATTCGAAGTCACGGTGTGGTACGGGATATGCGTTCCCGCCGGCGTCCCCAAGCCCATCATTGCCAAGCTCAACGCGGCGGTCGTCAAAACGCTGAACTACCCCGAGGTGAAGGAGCGCCTGGCGCAGAACAGCATCGCAGCCGAACCGTCCACTCCCGAGCAATTCGCCGCGCACATCCAGTCCGAGACCGCGAAGTGGGCGAGGGTTGTAAAAGAGGCAGGTGTGAAGGTCGAGTAGGAAGAAGGGGATAGAAGGGTGGCGCGCGGCGAATCTGCCGACTCAAGGCTCGTAGGGCGAAGAAGGTCTGCCGGAGCCCGATCCTTCGCTACCTTCGGCTCGTGGACCGTCTCGTCTTCTCCGACTGTTGCCTGCGCCACAGCGTGAGTCCCGCCATGAAGATCGTCGTTGTCAGCAGCATGATCAGCGCGACGTAGTAGCGCTCCATCGTGCCGACCACTTTGAGCCGCGATCCTTCGGACCAGAGGATGCCGAGCGAGTTTACCGTGTCCGGTCCTCCGAGCTGATACACCGCTTCCGCGATCGTCATCTCCTTGACTCTGCGCCGGCCCTGCTCGTGCAAATCCCCGCGGATATGCCTGGTCTGGCCCGCGTTCGCCATCGAGGCGGGCGGATGCCGATAGACATACGTGCGCGTCAGATCGCGGAACGGAAAGTAGACGGCCAGCGACCCGAGCAGCAATAGTACGCTCACGATGCCCATCGTGCGCGTCTGCACCGTCGTCAGGCGCCTTTGAATGAAGATGGCGAGAATCAGGAGCACCGCCACCGTGCCCGCTGAGACGAAGCCCACGGTCTGCTGGCTGTCCTCGAACGGCGGGACGAGATCCGCGAGCACGGAATTGAACAGGCCGAACACGGCCGCGACGGCGGCCGCGGCCGCGAGTACGATGCCGACCATGCCCTCGAACATGCCGCCCGAATTCTTCATGCGGCGTTTGCCGCGCCCGATGCGAAGGCGATATTCTGCCTCTCACGGCTCGACCAAGTCATCCGGCGCGACGAATGCGAGCTCGATGAGCTGATCCCGTACCGTTGGGTCGTTGATCACGCGGAACTTCTTGACCTCGCGCTGGCCTATGAGCTGGACCATCTCATCGTAATTCATGCGCGGTCCGATCCACACGCGCATGTCGAAAACGGCCACTTCCTGCGCCGCCGGCGACGTCAGCTGCGTAAAGCTGAAGCGCGTCAGATAGGAGCGGATCTCGGATTCGCTGAACAGGCTCGGGTCGTCGAGTATGCCGCCCGGCAATACGTACACCTGGAGCCCCGCTACCTCGTCGCTCGCGTCCTTGCGCCCGACCCTGACGTTCACCGTCCGGACCGGGAACGGCCGTTGTCCCGACATGATGCGTGAAGTCATGGGTTGCACGGGGCTCGCCGCAGTCTGAACGGCTTTGACCTGCTCGACGCTGATGACCTTTCCCGCAGCAGCGGCACGGTTTACTTCGGCAGCCTGTCGCGTGGCATAGTCGATTTGATACTGGGCCACGGCGAGGTCGGAAGGCGGAAGGGCCGGCGCCCTGGTCTCGAGCGCTCTCGCGGCCGTCTCGATGGTCGTTACCGTCTGGCGATGCACGCGCAGATCGGCTGGCCGCGCGAACGATTCTTCCGTCAAACTGCTCGCGTCCATCCTGAGGCGGGCAGTTTGGTCGACCTGCTTCCGGGCAGTGAGCCTGGCCGCAGCGGGCGAGTCGGACGCGACCGGCGTCTCCCGTGCAGAGTCGATCGCTGCGCCTGTCTTGGGCTGGACCATGTCGATCCGGGCGTTTGCGGCCGGCCCGCTGGGCGACAGGTCGCGGCCGGGAATGACGGGCTTGCGCGTTTCAGCGCTTCTTGCGTTTTCCGTGAAACCAGAACCAGGACGCTGGAACGTGGTGCCTACGACCCGCTGCTCGCTCAGCGGTCCTTGCCTGGGCTGCGGCTTCGCAGCCGGCTGTACTGCGATCGTCTCCACCCTTGTGGTGACGAGTACCGGCTTCGTCGCGGGTCTGGGCTGAGATTGCAATACCGCCGATGAGCGCACCGGCCGCGAGCTGATGCCGTTATCCGCCCATACTGAGCCGACCAACAGGGCAAAGCACAAGAAAATTGCGACACGCATTTCCGCTCTCCTCGATTGTGTGATGGGACCATCGTCGCCAAAAGCGTAACGCGCCGCGACGGCTTAGTCTTTTGACCTCAGCGCCTAAGCCGTTGTATCTAGATTCCAGTCACGGATCCGTGATGTTTTCCATAGCGCTTTCCGGGTCGTGATGCCGCAAGTGTGGAATAGGGCCGAAATCGAATTGCCGGCGACCTATTCGGGCTTGATGCCCACGTCCTTCACAACCTTCGCCCACTTCACAGTTTCGGCGCGGAGGTAGGCGGCGAACTCGTCGGGCGAGCTACCGATGGGGGTGGCACCGTCAGCGACCAGCCGGTTCCTGATCTCGGCGTCTTTCAGCGTGCGCACCGTTTCGCGGTGCCACCGCTCGATGATAGTCCGTGGCGTGCCCGCGGGCACGAGTACGCCGAACCATTGGGTCGCCTCGTAGCCGGGTACGCCCGCTTCGGCGATCGTGGGGATGTCCGCCGCCGCGCTCGCCCGCTGCGCACTCGTGACGCCGAGCGCCCGGAGCCGTCCGGCCTTGACGTAAGGCAGTCCCGAGAGGACGGAAGGCGTCATTACCGGCACCTGTCCCGCCAGCAGGTCGACGAAGCCCGGGCTTATGCCCTTGTATGGAACGTGGGTCATCCTGATGCCAGTCATGGACAGGAACAGCTCCATGCTCAAGTGCGGATTCGTCCCGACACCGGCCGAGGCAAAATTGATCTGGCCGGGCCGCGGTCGGGCGAACGCCACGAGCTCCTTCACGTTTCTCACGGGTAACGACGGGTGCGTCACCAGCACGTTGGGCAGTGCGACCACCTGCGAGATGGGCGCGAAGTCCTTGAGCGCGTCGTACGGCACCTTGCGGTAGGTCGCCGGGTTGATCGCGAGCGTGCTGATGCCCATCAGCAGGGTGTAGCCGTCGGGCGCGGCGCGGGCGACGAGCTCGCCGCCGATCATGGTGCCGGCGCCCGCGCGGTTCTCGACTACGACCTGCTGCCCCAGGTACTCCGAGAGCTTGGGGGCCATGATGCGCGCGGTGATGTCGGTTCCGCCGCCGGGTGCGGACGGCACGACGAGACGAATCGCCCGCGTTGGATAGTTCTGCTGCGCCATGGCCGTTGCCGGGGCAACGGCCATCATCGCCGTTCCCAGAAACAGCGGACATGCTGCGTATGCCGTTGCCTTCATGCTTCGCTCCTGTTGCCCTGATGGCATCGTATCGATCCGGGTCAATTCCGCGAAGACCCCGCGGCATCATAATATGGACTGGGTGGGCGGTTACATATACCGGCTGTAAAATCGAAAAAATATTCGCCCAGCACCCACCTCGTCCGTATCATGCAGCGCGGCCGGAAGTGGAGTGCGTGTCCCAAGCCGGCAAACGCGCCGGCCCGTACAGGGAATCGAATGAGGGTCGCCGAGAAGACAACGGGTCCGCGCTATATCGCCGAGGCCTTGCGCGGATACGGAGTCACCCACGTTTTCTTCGTGCCACAGATGCTGCTCGAAACGCTGACTTCCATGGAAGGCGTGGGCATATAACGGCTGATGACGCACGGAGAAAAAGCTGGGTGCAGTGAGCAGTGAGCAGTGAACAGTAAACAGCGAACGGTTCGTGTCCCCCGCTGTTTACTGTTTACCGTTTACCGAAGGAGAGCAGCATGCACGGATCGCTGGACGACCTGCAAGTAGAAGTCGATATGCTCACCCCGGAAGGGGAACGCATCGTCGGCAAAAACCCGCCCCTCGATATCATCGCGCGCGACATCATCTTCGGCGAAGGGCCGGTATGGGATTCGCGCAGGAAGGAGCTGACCTTCGTCGACATCATAGGGGACACGATCTGGAAGTGGAAGCGCAACGGCGGGCTGGAGGTCGTGTTGAAGCCGTCCGCCAAGGCGGACGGGCTGGCTCTCGACCTCGAGTATCGCGTGATCGCGGCCGGCTGGGGCGGACGCACGGTGTTCCGCATCGAGAAAGACGGCTCGCACACGGTGCTCGCAGACCGGTTCGAGGGCAAAAAGCTCAACAGCCCCAACGACATCGTGGTGAGCAAGAACGGTGCGATCTGGTTCACCGATCCCGTCGGCGGACTCTACAACGTGGGGATGGTGCACGAGGACGTGCAGCGCTACAACGACAGGCAGCCCGTATATCGCATCTCTCCGGACGGCAAACAGATGACCATGGTAGTGGATGACATCGTCTATCCCAACGGCCTTTGTTTTTCGCCCGACGAGAAGCTGCTCTACGTCAATTGCAGCCGCGAGCGGCTGATCCGGGTCTACGATGTGAAGCCGGATTCCAGCGGCCATCTGGGGAAGGGGCGCTTGTTCTATCAGTATGGCGGTCCCGAGCGCGGCGTGCCCGACGGGATGAAGTGCGATACCGCAGGAAACGTCTGGTGCACCGGGCCCGGCGGCATCTACGTGCACGATCCGGCGGGCAAGGTGCTCGCCCGCGTGAGAACGCCTGGCCACCACCCGACTAATTTCTCGTGGGGCGACGACGACTGGAAGTCCATGTACATCACCAATATCGGCTCCGTCGTGCGCACGCGGTTCAACATTGCGGGCATCCCTTCACGGTAGCTGTGCAGTGAAGAGTGAATAGTGAGCTGCGAACGGTTACGAACAACGCAAGCGCTCTTTTTTCCCAACTGTTTGCCGGCTCACTTGCCCAAGACTCAACTCAAATCTTTCAGATAGGCCTTCATATGACCTGGAATTTCGAGCTCGTAGCCGGTCCCTACAAGGGGCGGACCGGCGGTCTGGCGTGGGATGGCAGCGGCATGCTGTTCAGCGCGGTGGCGGAGGAACGCATCCTGCGCTACGACCCCGCGAACGGAAAGACGGACCTCTTCCGTCCCTATACCGGTCGCACCAACGGCCTGGCGGCGGCGAAGGACGGCACCGTCTACGGCGCGCAGGAGGGCGGCCGGCGGATCGTGCATTTCCTGAAGGACGGATCCACGGCGCCGATGCCCGACCTGCTGGATGGCCAGCATCACAATCAGCCGACCGACGTGATCGTCGACCGCATGGACCGCGTGTGGTTTGCCGACGCGTACAATGCCCAGTTGCCGTATGGCCCGCCGGTGTATCCCATGCTGGATCATGCTTCGGTGCTGCGGCTCGAGCGTGTGAGCGACGGCTGGCGGATCGTGAGAGTCACGCACGACACATCCGGACCGCGGGCCATATTGCTCTCCGCGGACGAGAAGACGCTGTACGTGGCGGACGGCGACGCGGAGCGCGGCAACCTGCAGCGCCTTTGCTCCTATCCTGTCAAGGCCGACGGCGATGTGGGGCACGTCAAGGTCATGATCGACTTCGTGGTCGTGGAGCGCGGCATCGAGGGCATGTGCCTCGACAGTGAAGGCAATATCATCGCGTGTGCCGGCTGGAAGAAGTCCGGTGTGGGACCGATGGTTTACGTGATCTCACCGTCGGGCACGATACTGGAGTCGCACGCGGCTCCGGCCGATACGCCGATGCGCGTCGCTTTCGGGGACCAGGGCCTTGCGAGTCTCTACCTGACGACCGGCGAGGGTCAGCTCTTCAGGGCGAAGGACACCGGACGGCGCGGCTTGCAGCGCCGGTGACTCGTGCCGAGGTCTGTCTGTTGCCTGACGGCCTCATTGCTTTGCGCGCTTGCCGTGCCTGCGGGCGACACCGTCGCGCAGCAATATCCCGGCAAGCCGATACGCATCGTGGCGAGCACTACCCCCGGATCCGGTCCTGACATCATGTCGCGCCTCATCGGACAGAATTTCACGGAAGCCTGGGGGCAGCAGGTCGTCGTCGAAAACCGGGCCGGAGCAAGCGGCATCATCGGTACGGAGATCGCAGCCCGGGCGGCTCCGGACGGCTATACCCTGCTCATGATGACCTCCAGTCATGTCATAGTGTCCGCGCTGTTCGGCAAGTTGAGTTTCGATCTCGCCCGCGATTTCACGCCGGTAAGCCTGCTCGCATCGACGCCGTTCATACTCGCGGTGAACCCATCGGTCCCCGCGGCGTCCATCAAGGAGCTCATCGCGCTCGCAAGAGCGCGACCCGGAGAGCTGCACTACGGGACCGGCGGCGCGGGCACACCGCCCCATCTTGCGACGGAGATACTGAAGACCATGACGGGCATCGACCTCGTGCACGTGCCGTACAAGGGGATCGTGCCGGCGCTGAACGACACCATAGCGGGACAGGTCCAAATGACCTTCGGTGTCGTGCCGGCAGTGCTCCCGATGCTCAAGTCGGGGCGATTGAGGGCGCTCGGCGTCACCAGCAGGCAGCGCACCGCGCTCGTTCCGGACCTGCCGACGATCGCGGAGACCGTGCCTGGCTATGAGTTGATCGGCTGGTACTGTCTCGCCGCGCCCACGGGCACTCCGCCAACGCTGCTCGGGAAGCTCAACGCGCAGACGGTGGCCGCGCTGAAGACGGCCGACTTGCACGAGAAGCTCTCGGGTCTGGGCGCAGAGCCGATCGGGTCCACGCAGCAGGATGCCGTGGCGTTCGTCCGCGCGCAGACGGTAAAGCTCTCCGCGGCGCTCAAGGCGTCCGGAGCGAAGCCGGAATGACGGCGAAAACACGCTAATGCCTGCTGGAACGAGAGAGGAACAGACCGCATGCCCAAGATGACCGGTGCACGACTCTTTGCGGAGATGATGCAGGGCTACGGCGTCACGCATATTTTTTTCGTTCCCGCATTCATGCTGAAATCCTTCGCCGAGATGGAGGACATGCCGATCGCGCGGATCATGGTGCACGGCGAGAAGGCCGCGGCCTACATGGCGGACGGCTTCGCCCGTGTGAGCGGCAAGCCGGGCGTGTGCATGGCGCAGATGATAGGTGCTTCGAACCTTGCGGCGGGACTGCGCGACGCTCACATGGCCGGCGCGCCGATCGTCGCGATCACCGGCGGCCCCACTCCGCAATCGCGTTACAGGCACGCCTATCAGGAAGTCGACGATGTCGCTCAGTTCGACGCCGTCACGAAGTTCAACGCCCAGGTCGATCACGCCGCGCGCATGCCGGACCTGGTGCGTCAGGCCTTCCGCATGGCCACATCCGGCGCGCCGGGTCCCGCGCATCTGCGCATGCAAGGCCATCTGGGTCAGATGACCGAGCAGGAAGCCGAGCTGGATCCGCTGGTGGAGCGCGCATATGCGTGCGTTCCGCCATTCCGGCCCGAGCCGGAAATGCAGCACGTGAGGGACGCCATCGCGGTGCTCGCCGCCGCGAAGCGACCGATGATGGTTGCGGGCGGAGGGGTCATCCGGTCCGGCGCGCAGGCGGAGCTCGTCGAGCTGGCGGAAAAGCTCTCCCTGCCGGTGGCGACGTCGCTTAACGCCAAGGCGGTAATGGCCGACCGCCATCCGCTGAACGCCGGCGTGCCGGGCGCATATTCCCGTGATTGCGCCAACCGCGCGCTCGCGGAGGCCGACCTCGTCTTTTTCATCGGCAGCCATGCGGGCGGGCAGGTAACCAACAACTGGATGTTCCCGCCGCCCGGAACGAAAGTCATACAGCTTGACATCGATCCCGCGGAGCTGGGCAGAAACTATCCCAATGCCGTATCGGTGCTGGGCGATGCGAAGACGGCCCTCAGGCGCATGATAGAAGCAGCCACGCGCAAGGCGCCGGAAGCGGCCGGCGAGTGGACCAGACGCGTTCAGAAGCTGGTTGCGGATTGGCGCGCCGAAAATGCGGAGATGCGCAACGCCGAGGTGGCGCCCATTCGTCCCGAGCGCATCTGCAAGGAAATCTCGGATGCGCTGCCGCCGAACGGCATCGTCGTATCGGACACCGGACACGCCGGCATCTGGACCGCACGTTTCATCGAGCTGCGCCATCCGGGACAGGGCTACTATCGCACCGCCGGCTCGCTGGGGTGGGGCTTCCCGGCCGCGCTGGGCGTGAAGTGCGCTGCACCGGACCGCCCCGTAGTGTGCTTTACCGGGGACGGCGGTTTCTACTACCACATCGGCGAGCTCGAAACCGCCCGGCGCCACAACATCAACGCGGTGATCGTCGTGAACAACAACAGTGCGCTCAACCAGGAGATCAAGCTGAACGACATCGCATACGGTGGCAAGCAGCGCGGGCGCTCGGAAGAGATGTGGCGGTTTCCGGAAGTGAATTTCGCGAAAGTGGCGGAATCCTTCGGCTGCACCGGAATACGCGTCGAGAAACCGGGGGAGCTGAGCGACGCGCTGACGCGGGCGATCGCGATGAACAAGCCCGTCGTCGTCGACGTCGTGACGGACATGTATGCGATCGCCCCGCATCCCTGGACCCCGACCGGCCGGGATTTTCATTCGTACCAGAAGGCCGGCAGGTGAAGATCAATTCCGTGTGTTTCCGCGGCCAATTTAGTTTTGACTTGAAAGGGTCTGCATGGCAGAAGGAATAAAGC
Organism: Burkholderiales bacterium; assembly: GCA_035259205.1. Classification (GTDB taxonomy): domain Bacteria; phylum Pseudomonadota; class Gammaproteobacteria; order Burkholderiales; family SG8-41; genus SG8-41. Next base: position 21,785 of record DATFWO010000228.1, read on the forward strand.
CCATCCGACGTGTGGTAACCGGGAACGACGCGCAGGGCCGCTCGTGCGTGCTCTTCGACAGCGCGGCGCCCAACGTGAACGCCAATGCCTTCAAGAAGGGCACGGCGATGACGGATATCTGGGTGTTCGATTCGTGCCCGGCGGTGATTTCGGGCAGGCGCGACGACGGCAACTTGCCGTTTCGCTTCGAGCCGCCGAAGGGCGGCGGGCATTTGCGCATCGTGCAGTCGGACCCCAAGCCGGGGGACTACGACGCTGCCACCGACAAGTTCATCGTCCCCGAACATCCGCCGAAGAGAACCGAGGGCGGAACCTTCGAGCGCGGCGGGCAAAACCTGTATACGACGCGCATACACAAATCCGAAACGCTGGACTACGGCATCCTGCTTTCGGGCGAACGCGTGCTGATTACCGACGACGGCGAGCGCGTGCTCAAACCGGGCGACGTGGTCGTCCAGATCGGCAGCTGGCACGCGTGGGGAAACCCCAACGACGGCAGCCAGATGGCGTTCGTGATGATGGCAGCCCGTTTTGATGAGGCATGACTGACAACGCGTAACTGGCAATGCGTAACTGGTGGGGCGTGGCTGAAGATTCGTGAGGTAGTCGCATGGCTGAGAAACCCAAATCCGTTCGAAGGGTCGTGGTCGTGGACGAAGGCGAGAGGTCCAGGGCGATCGCCGACGGGCCGTCGCCCGACGTGCGCACCGATCCGGCGCGTCCCGGGTATATCGCCACCCGCATCTGGGTCACCGATCGCACGCCGGCCAGGATGCAGGGCGTTCGCGACACGCTGAATGCTCCTCATACGCTCGAGCCGCCTCACGGCGGTTCGGTGTGCCGCGTCGTCACATTTCCGCCCGACGCGTCGTGGAAGGGCAAGGTCGGCGCGAGGGAGGTCGAGGCCTACTTTGCGGCGATGGGATCGCCGGGCGCATCGACTTACGCCGCGCAGGCGCCGCACCCGTACATGCAGCGCACGCGCTCGCTCGATTTCTGCCTCGTGCTCGAAGGCGAGATCACGCTGGTCCTGGATACGCTGGAAGTGCAGCTCAGCGCCGGGGACACGGTGGTGCAGCGCGGGACCAACCATGCCTGGAGCAACCGCTCGGGCAAGCCATGCACGATCGCATTCTCGTCTCATGATGCAAGAAACTGAATTTGCGCGCCCGTCTCCGCGATAGACGCATTCCGGAATGGAGCAGGACATGAATTCGACGATTCAGAGCAGTTCGCTGGTGCGGGGCGTGTTGCCGTGGATTGCCGTAGCATGTGTTTCGCTGGAAGTGCTCTTGCCATGCGCCGAGGCTGCGGGCTGGCCGGAGAAACCGATCCGTTTCGTCGTGGGAGCGTCGCCCGACGTGCTGCCGCGCCTGGTGGGGCAGAAACTGGCCGATGTGTGGGGACAGCAGATCGTCGTGGACCAGCGTCCGGGTGCGGGGGGCATCATCGCAGCGGAGCTTGTGGCGAAGGCACCGGCGGACGGGTATACGTGGCTGCTCAGCACTGGCGCATATACCACGCTGTCGGGTCTTTATCCCAGGCTGCCGTACGACTTCGTGCGCGATCTCGCGCCGGTCACTCTGATGGCGACCATACCGTTCGCCCTGGTCGTGCATCCGTCGGTCGCGGCGAATTCGGTGCAGGATTTCATCAAGCTCGCCCGGTCGCGGCCGGGACAGCTCAACTACGGTTCAGGCGGCAACGGCACCACCTCGCATCTCGCGGGAGAGATGTTCAAGAGCATGGCCAAGGTCGAGATCGTGCACGTGCCCTACAAGGGCGTGCCGGCAGCCGTAATCGACCTGATCGGGGGCCAGGTGCAGATGATGTTTGCCGTGATGCAGTCCGCGCTGCCGCACGTCAAGGCGGGCCGGTTGAGGGCGCTCGCCGTTACCAGCGCCAGGCGCACGTCCTCAGCTCCCGACCTGCCTACGATCGCCGAATCCGGTGTCCCGGGCTATGAATTCATCTCGTGGAACGCCGTTCACGTTCCGGCCGGTACGACCAAGCCGGTCACGCGCACCATACGCGACGAGATCGTCAAGGTCCTGGCCCTGCCCGACGTGAAGGAAAGGATGTTCGGCCTTGGGTTGGAAACGGCGAGCAGCACGCCGGAGCAACTCGGCGAGCTCGTCCGGTCGGACATCGCGAAGTGGAGCAAGGTGATCAAGGAGGCGGGCGTGAAGGCCGACTAGGCATAGCAGCACCTGCTGGATTTTCGATTTTGCGAAAGGGAGAATGAGAAATGCCGAAAATGAGTGGATCGCGGCTGGTTGCGGAAGTGTTCAAGGGGTATGGCGTGACGCACGTATTCTTCGTGCCCACGATCCTGATGGAAGCGCTCGCGGAGATGGATAGCCTAGGCATCCAGAAGATCCTTACCCACGGGGAAAAAGCCGCGGCGTACATGGCTGACGGCTATGCGCGGGCGCGCAACGCGCCGGGCGTTTGCATGGCGCAGCAGATCGGGGCATCGAATCTGGCCGCAGGGCTGCGCGACCCTTACATGGCGCACACGCCTCTCATCGCCATCAGCGGCGGCCCTCAGAACGGCTGGCGCTACCGCCACGCCTACCAGGAAGTCGAGGACATCACCCAGTTCGATTCCGTGACCAAGCTCAACATGACTCTGGACGAGATTTCACGCCTGCCCGATCTGCTCCGCCAGATGTTCCGCGCCGCGACCTCGGGGGCGCCGGGCCCCGTGCACATGCGCCTCAAAGGATCGCACGGGCAGGGCATCGAGATGGATGCGGACTTGCAGTTGCTGGTAGAGAAGCAGTTCGGCTCGGTGCCGCCATTCCGGCCGGTCGCCGACGCGGAGCACGTGCGCGCGGCGGTGGATATGCTCGCCAAGGCCCAGAAGCCCATGATGGTCGCCGGCGGCGGCGTCGTGGCCTCGCAAGGGCAGGTCGAGCTGGTGGCGCTGGCGGAAAAGCTGCAGGTGCCGGTCGCGGCTTCCCTGACGGCAAAAGGCTCGATCTCCGACCTGCATCCCCTTTCCGCGGGCGTCTGCGGTACATACTCGCGTGCCTGTGCAAACCAGGCTTTGTCCGAGGCCGATCTGGTTTTTTTCGTCGGCACCCACGCCGGCGGACAGGTGACGACGAACTGGAAAATACCCGCCGCGGGAACCCCGGCAATCCAGCTCGACCTCGATCCCGAGCAATTGGGACGCAACTACTCCAACGCGGTATCGCTGCACGGCGACGCAAAAGCGACGCTCGCGGCCATGGTGGACGCGGCCCAGCGCAAGGCACCCGAGGCGGCGAAAGCCTGGACCGGGCGCGTGGCCGGACTCGTCTCCGAATGGCGCGCGCAAGCCGAGAAAATGCGCCAGTCTGAAGCGATCCCGATGAGGCCCGAGCGCATCTGCAAGGAGTTGACCGAGGCGCTACCGGCGGACGGCGTGCTCGTGTCCGATACGGGACACGCCGGAATGTGGACCGGGCAGATGGTCGACATCACGAAGCCGGGCCAGCGCTACATCCGGTGCGAAGGCTCGCTCGGCTGGGGGCTGCCGGGAGCGATGGGGGTGAAGTGCGGGCTGCCCGACCGGCCGGTCGTCCTCTTCACCGGGGACGGCGGCCTCTACTATCACATGACCGAGCTGGAAACCGCTGCGCGCCACAAGATCAATCTCGTCGTGGTCGTGAACAACAACAGCTCGCTCAACCAGGAGATCCCGCTGGTGAACGCCGCGTACAAGGAGAAGCGGGACACTCTTTCCGGCGAGCTGTGGCGCTTTTCGAAGACGGCGGATCTTGCCAAAGTGGCCGAGGCGTTTGGCTGCGCCGCGTTCCGGGTGGAGAAGCCGGGGCAGCTTAAAGAGCTGCTGCCGCGCGCCTTTGCCATGGGCAAGCCGGTTCTGCTGGATTGCATCAGCGAGGAGCAGGCGCTGGCTCCTACCGCGTGGCTGCCGGGCGGCGCGAGGGGCGGCTACTGATGGCGCCGGTGAGCGCGCGGCAAGGCATGCCAAGCCCGCGATGGCTGCCGGCGCTGCTGCTGGCAGTGGCAGGCGCGGCGGGCGCGCAGGAATATCCCGCCAAGCCCATCCGTATCATCGTCGGGCCCGGGCCGGATATCGTCGCGCGTCTGTTCGGCCAGAAATTTACCGAGGCCTGGAGCCAGCAGGTGATCGTCGAGACGCGTCCCGGGGGCGGCGGAACCATAGCCGCCGAAACGGTGGCCAAGGCTCCACCCGACGGCTACACGCTGCTCTTGTCGAGCGCGTCCTACACCATCAATGCCGTATTGCAGCCCGGCGCAACCGATATCGTGAGGGACTTCGCGGCCGTCGGCCTGTGCGCGACGGCGCCGTTCATCCTGGCTGTCCACCCGTCGCTGCCGGTGCACTCGCTCAGGGAATTCATCGCGCTCGCGAAGGCACGGCCGGGCCAGATCAACTATGCGTCGTCGGGCAACGGCACGCCGCCGCATCTGGCCGGCGAATTGTTCAAGTCGATGGCGGGAGTCAACCTTGTGCATGTGCCGTACAAGAACGCCGCGCCGGCCATGATCGACGTCGTGGGCGGGCAAGTACAGGTCATGTTTGCCATTACCTCGATCTCGCTGCCACAGGTCCAGGCTGGCAAGGTGCGCGGGCTGGGGGTCTCCAGCGCGCAGCGTTCCGCCCTCACTCCGGACTTGCCCACGCTGTCGGAAGCAGGATTGCCCGGGTACGAGGTGATCGGCTGGAACGGCTTGAATGCGCCCGGCGGAACTCCGCGCGGCGTCGTCGCCAGGGTCAACGCCGAAATCGTGCGCTCGCTGAAGCAGGCCGACATGCTCCAGCGGTTGAAAAACTCGGTATACGACCCGGCGGCGGACTACACCGCCGAGCAGTTCAACGACTTCATGAAGCGCGAAATCACCAAGTGGGCGAGGGTCGTGAAGGAGTCGGGCGCCAAGGTGGACTGATCTTGAAACGCCTTCGGCCCCCTCGTCACAGGGCGCCGGCATAGCGCAGCGCGAGGAGCGTCAGGTCGTCGCCTTGCGCGCGTCCTTCCGCGAACGCGTCGACGGCCTCCACGGCGGTGTCGATGATGGCCTGTGCGTCGCGATTCTTAGCTTCATTCAACAGGCCGAGCAGCCGCGCGCTCCCGAACATCGTTCCTTGCGCGTTCTCCGCCTCCATGGCCCCGTCGGTGTACAGCAGCAGAGCCGAGCCCGGCGGCAGTGCGGTTTCGCCAACCGTGTACCGGGCTTCTTCGCTTACTCCCATCAGCAGATGGCGCGGCCCGGTCAGGAACCGGAACTCGCTGCTGCCGCGTGCCATCGCCGGTGCCGGATGTCCCGCATTTACCCACGTGAGCAGGCCCGTGGTAATGTCCAGCACCCCTGCGAAGACGCTCACAAAATAGCCCGCGTCGTTGTTACGGCAAAGCATGCGGTTGGTGCTCTCGGCTATGTCGAGCGTGTGCTGGCGCTGTGTGCGCGCGCGCTTGTGCATGGCCTCGCTACGTAGCAAGGTCATCGTCCGTGCCATGTAGAGGGCAGCCGGCATGCCCTTGCCGCAGACATCACCCATTACTACCGCCAGACGGCCGGCCTCCATGTAGAACGCGTCGTAGAAGTCGCCGCCGACCTGGCGCGCAGGCCGCATGTATCCGCTGCACTGCAGCTCCGGGCGGGAGGGCTCCAGCGTAATGCGCTCCGGCACCATGCCGGCATGGACTTCGCGGGCGAAGAGCAGCTCGCGCTGCAACGCCTGCAGCTCGATGGAGGACTTGAAGCGCTCGATGATCCGGTCGTTGGTGCGCCGCATCCGATCCGTCAGAGCCTCGACCAGATTGCGCGCGACGCCCGGGATGGGCAGTATCCTGGCGAGGAACGTTTCGCCATCGATCATCATCAATCGGGAGCCTGCAGCGGCGACGACGTACGCCGAGACGGGCTTGCCGTCGATGACCGACATCTCGCCTGCGCATTCCCCGCACGCGATCTCCGTGTAGTCGGGCGAGTCTACGGACCCCAGGTGCACGCGCATGCTGCCACTCAGCACGAGCACGATGTGGCGGTTCCGGTCCCCGGGACTCAGCAGCACCTCCTCCTGCGTTACGGAGCGCACCGGACAGCCCGCCACCAGCTCTTCGAGCAGGTGATACGGGATATCGCGAAAGAGACGGCAGCCCGAGATGAATCCGAGGCGCCGGCGCTCCTGCAAAGTGCGCTCCTCGCGCGCGGCGAGCTGGCCGCCCGAACGTGCGAGTGGAAACGCCGGTGGGGCGGAGTTGCGGCGCCGCTCGCTGCCGCGGTCGGTCCTTCCGCCGAAGTATTGCCCGTCTGCTGCCGCGGTCGAGCGCCGGATTGTCACCGTCAACACGTTCCGGTCGCCGCACCGGACGTAGCTGCATTCGTCGGCGAAATTCCTTATCAGTTGTATACCGAACCCCCCGACGCGCGTCTCTCCGACGGTCGGAGGCGAAAACTGGAGCGTCGGGACGCTCAAGGGATCGAATGGCGCGCCACGGTCCTCGATTTCGACGCGGATTCCCGCGTTGTCCGCGGCGCCCTCGGCGTGCAAATCGACGACGCGCTCGGCGCCCTCCGCATAGCCGTAGCTCGCGATATTCATCACGACTTCGCTCACGCACAAGTCGAGCCGGAAGAGGTCGTCGGGCGTAATGCCGGATCGCCCGCCTAGCGAGCGTATCCAGGCGCTTGCGGCGGAGACCGCCGAAGAGTCCGCGGTGACGGTCAGATGATGCACGCCCACGGGCAAACCGGCGGCCGCCGCCACGGCGCAGGCTGCGCGGGCCTGAGAGCGTTCAGCCGGCGTGGAGACCTGCTCGTGCGCTTTCCCAATCATTGAAGATCGGCAAGATGGTGTCGATGCCCGCGGTCTCCAGAACGTTGCGTACCATCGCGTTGGGACCGAAGAGAACCATCTTGCCGCCGCGCGTCGCCTGCGCTCGCGCCGCAGTCAGCAGGGTGCGCAAACCGATCGAAGCGACGAATGTCACGCTGGACAGGTCGACCGCGACACGCAGCGGCTGCGTGGAGGTGGCGTACGCAAACCGCTGGTCTATCGCCTGCGTGCCTTCCAGATCCAGACGGCCGTCGAGCTGGATCCTGGTCAAGGCATCGTCGAGCTGCTCAATGGTCATCTTCATGGCGCCGCTCCGGCGTTGAGGGGCACCGGGCGCGCAGAGCCCGATCCTCCCCACAGGGGATCATAGCCCGGGAATTGTTGCGCATTTGTTACAGGCGAAGCCTCGCCGGCGAGCAGCGTTCTCCGGACCGGGCTTTAGCGGACACGCCGCGCTGCACGGCATCTTACTCGACAGGGCCTGTGGCGCGCCGAGTGACGCTGCCATGCGGCCCGGCGCTCCTCGTGGCGGCGGCGCTGCCTGCTCTGATGGCTCATGGTTTTCTGAACAGCACGATCCGGTTGGAATTGGTCCCCAGCTTGTTGTTCGATACGCCCCAGATGTTGGCAGTCTTGGTGAAGCGCTGGGCATTGATGAGGATGGCGGCGCACTCGAAGCCCGCGTCGATGCCGAGCGGGGCGACAACTTCTTCCAGCTTTACCACGCCGCGGCGCACCTCGCCGACCTCAAACGCGACCCAGCCGCCGCGCCGGGTTACCCGGTAGAGCTCCACGAATACTCCGGACATCTCGCCCGCCCACTGCTCCACCTCCCGCGCCATCGTGATACGCGCGGTGATGGCTTCGGCGTCGAGCCCGTTGAACCAGCAGCGCAGCCAGTTGTCGCGCGCGTACTGCACGACATCCAGGAACGGCGGCGAGGTCACGGTGAGCTGTATGCTGTCCGTGGGAATCTCGCGGGTGCCGCGCGCGTCCTTGCTAAGGAGCAAGGCTTCCGTAGCGGATTTGCGCAGCCGCCAGCGCTCGGCGGCGCCCAGCCTGCCCTGCAACTGCATCGTCTTCTTTAGTATCAGGGCGCGGATATTGCGGTACTCCGGTTCCTGCTTCAGCCGGGCGTTGATGCGAAGCTGATCCTCCGCCGAGACCGCCTGGTTCGGCGGCAAGGTGTAGACGGAAAAGAAGCCGGGGGAGTGGCCGGTCAGGCGGTTCGTCGCAACCATGCGTATCCAGCGGTCGGTGCTGTCTTCGGCGCCGGAGATGAGACGTCGGTGCAGGTACTCGCGCAGCCCGAGCAGCTCATACTCGGTGTCGGGATGGAAGAACATCGACAGGTCGAGGCCGCTCGGAGGCCGCGCCGCGAAACGGAGAGACCGCAACCGGGCGTCCACCTCGGTCATGCTCGGGAGCTCGAGGCGCGGGTAAGTGAGAATGGCCGAAAGCGGGTTCACGTCGTTGGCCATCGCGTTGCGCCCGCGCAGCGCGGCCTCGATTGCGGTCGTGCCGCGCCCGCTGAAGGGGTCGTAGACGACGTCGCCCTCGCGCGTCAGCCGGTCGATGAAGTACGCGGGAAGCTGCGGTTTGAAGCAGGCGCGGTAGGAAATCTCGTGGATCGAGCTTGCCTGGCGCTGGCGGCTGGTCCAGAACTCCTGCTCGTAGACCGGGATCGGGTCGCCGGCCGGCGTACTAATCGGTTCGCGGCTGCGATCGTCACGGCGTTCTATCTGCAGTTTCCGCGATGCGGCGCGCGGATTGAGTCCGAGCATGAGCTTTCTCCGAGGATGAAACGGAGAAAAAGGTACTCTCTTTTCTGTAGATTGTACAGAGGCTTGCATCTACAACTTAACGTTTTGTACCAAGTGTTGCAAGCGTACAACACCAACCCGTACAAGAACGCCTCAATGGCAGCAACAGGCCTGGATTTCGTGCTTCTAGCGCTAGCGCGATGGCGACAGGCTCAGGACTTCCTCGACCGCCTCGATCCAATGTCGTACTGGAAGATCGGTGGCAGCCTGCAAATGCGCCTGGCAGCCGATGTTGCCGGTGAGAATTGCATTCGGTGCGCCGCTCTCCAGGGCTGCGATCTTGTTCTCCCGCAGCTTCGCGGAGAGCTCCGGCTGGAGGATGGAGTACGTACCCGCGGAACCGCAGCAAAGATGGGAATCGGGGACGCCGGTCAGCTCGAAGCCCAAGCCGCTTAGCAGCTCTTCCACTTTCCCTCTGAGCTTGAGGCCGTGCTGAAGAGTGCATGGGGCGTGGAATGCGACGCGCGGGTGACTTGTGACTCGTGGCTCGTGCCTCGTGACCAGTGACTTTAACCTTTCCTTTTCGGCGAAAAGGATTTCTCCGATATCGCGCGCGAGATCGGAGACGCGCTTAGCCTTTTCGGCATACGCAGGATCGTGGGCGAGCTGATAGCCGTAGTCCTTGACCATTACGCCGCAGCCGCTGGCGGTGATGACGATCGCCTCGGCGCCCTGTTCGATCTGCGGCCACCAGGCGTCGATGTTGCTGCGCATGTATGAACGCGCTTCCTCCTGCGCGTCGAGGTGAAACGCCAGCGCCCCGCAACAGCCTGCCTGCCTGGCGCGCACCAGGCTGATTCCGAGATGGTCGAGCACACGCGCCGCGGCGGCGTTGGTGTTCGGTGACAGTCCGGGTTGCACACAGCCTTCGAGCACGAGCATTTTTCTTGCGCGCCCGCTGGTGGGCCATACCCCACGCGGCGCTGCGCGAGGCGGCAGCTTGCGCTTGAACGCCGGCGGCAGCACCGGACGCAGCAGCTGTCCGAGCCGGAGCAGCGGCGTAAACAGACCGGACCTGGGAATCACGGTACGCAGCGCTCCATGCCACGCCGATTGCGCTGCGCCGCGACCCACCCGTTCCTCCACCAGATGCCGCCCGATGTCGAGCAGGCGGCTGTAGTGCACGCCCGAGGGACAGGTGGTCTCGCAGGCGCGGCAGGTGAGGCAGCGATCGAGGTGAAGCTGTGTTTTCGCGGTCGGCTCCGCTCCCTCGAGCACCTGCTTGATTAGATAGATGCGGCCGCGCGGCCCGTCGAGCTCGTCGCCGAGCAGCTGGTAAGTGGGGCAGGTCGCCGTGCAGAAGCCGCAGTGCACGCACTTGCGCAGGATCGCATTCGCCTCGCGCCCTTCTGGCGTATCTTTTATGAAATCAGCGAGATTGGTCTGCATGGAACTGGAGGCTGTTCCCAATAATCAACTGCTATTCAGCGGAGCGTCGGAAACACCTTCCTGCGGTATTCGACGACCAGCTGCAGGGTGCGCAGCAGCGCGTGGTGCTCAGGGACGGCATTCTCGGAGATCTTCTTGTCGGAGAGCTCCTCCATGATGTCGCGCATGAGGTCGGAGACGAGCAGCACCTGGCCGCCGCCCAGGGTCGGATGATTGGCCTTGCTGGCGAAGATCAGGATTGCGATCTGCTCGATCTCTTCCGGCAAGTCGAAGCCGGGAAAGAGCTCGCGTACGTGCCTGCGCCCCGCCTCGAATTTCTTGCGGAATCGCCGCTCGCGCGTTTCCCAGCTCTCGGCGTCCATGGACGGCTCGAGATGCACGAGGTGACGTGTCGCAGGATTGAACGCGATCACGTCGAGCTCGCTTTCGTAGCCGCCCCTGAAGCGCCGCCCGACGGGCACGTTGCGGCGCACGAAGTAGCCGCGGTACTCGTACCACTCCGTCACCAGCTGCTCGAGAAAATTATTTGCCATACGCTAGTCGAAGATTTGAGGTGAGTCACGCTTCAATAGTCATGCGGTATCAGTCACGTTTCATCAGTCACGCAGTATCAGAAATCAGGATACAACCGCCCGCGATTCAGGATGCCGGCCGGATCGAGCGTCTCCTTGAGCCGCCGGTGGATCTTCATCAGTTCATTGGAGAGGGGTTGAAAGACGCCCGCCGACTTGTCGCCACCGCGAAACAGCGTCGCGTGGCCTCCGGCGGCTTTTGCCGCGGCGCACACGACGGCCGCATCGGCATCCGATTTGAGCCAGCGCAATGCACCGCTCCATTCGATGAGCTGTGTTCCCGGCAGACCGAGCGGAGGCGTGGTCGCTCTTACGGAGAGCCGCCACAACGGCAACTCGCCGGCGAACCATGGGGTGGCCTGCTCGCGTATGCCGGTCCAGAATTGGGCCGCCGCTGCCCGGTCGACCAGGTACCCGCCGATTCTTGACATCGCCGCTTCCACGGCGGGCTTTGCACCGGAGAGCCGCACGCTGAGATCGCCGCCGAGGAAAGCCGTGCCGGTGACGGGCAACGGCTTTCCCGCCCAATCGCTCATCAAGGCTATCGCTTCCTCCTCGCCGCACGTGAGCCGAACCGTCACTTCCATGGCGGGTGCCGGCAGCACCTTGAGCGATGCTTC
>DATFWO010000229.1:0-2612 GCA_035259205.1 Burkholderiales bacterium
ACACCGCCCTCCGCGATGGTCTGCACCTCGGGTACGACCGGGCTGCGGCTGCGGCCGGAAATGCCGAGCGCCCGCACCCGTCCCGCCTTGACGTGGGGCAGCGAGGCCACGGTCGACAGGAAACAGAGGGGAATCTGGCCGCCCATCACGTCGGTCAAGGCCGGGCCGCCGCCCTTGTAGGCGACGTGTACGAGATCGATGCCGGCCTGGGCCTTGAACAGCTCGGCGATCAGGTACATGGTGCTGCCGGTGCCGGCGGAACCATAGTTGTACTTTCCGGGATTCGCCCTGGCGACCGCGATCAATTCCTTGACGGATTGCGCGGGGAACGCCGGGTTCACCAGCAGCAGCATTGGAACGCGCAACACGAGGCTCACGGCCGCGAGGTCCTTCAACGTGTCGTAGGGCATCTTGTCGTTGAGCGCCGGGTTCGCGCCGTGGGCGACATCGACCAGCATGATGGTGTAGCCGTCGGGCGCTGCTTTAGCCAGCAGCGCGGTCGCGATGATGCCGCTAGCCCCTGTCCGGTTGTCGACGATCACCTGCTGCCCCAGGCTTTCGCTGAGCCTGGCAGCCAGCATGCGCGCGCTGATGTCAGTCGCTGCTCCGGGCGGATACGGGACGAGCAGCCGAACGGGCCGGTTCGGGTACGGCTGTGCTCCCGCAAGATCGGCTGCCAAACCAGCGATGACGAGGAATAGCGCGAGTGGGCCAAAGCGGCAATTCATGACGCGTGCACCCGTATCGCGTGAAGCTTACGCCCGACTTCGCCGACGGGGCAAACGCCACTTCCTCACCGCCTGTCCCCAGGACCGGACAAGTGCAGCGAAGACGCCTCTCTCACCAGCCCGTTTCCCACGACGGGACGGGCCCGAACCGCTCCGCGAGAAAATCGATCAGCGAACGCACGCGCGATGAGAGCGTGCGGTTGGGCAAATAGACGAGGTAGATGCCGCTCTCCGGTACAACCTGAAACTGGCGCAATACCGGTACCAGCTCCCCCCGCTGCAAGGCATCCCCCACCATATAGAGCGGCAGAATGCCGATTCCCAGTCCGGCGACTACGGCAGCGCGCACTACGTCCATTTCATCGGTTTCGAACACACCGGCGACTTGCACTGAATATTTCTGCCGGTCCCGCCGCAGCGACCAGACCCCCTTGGGGGCAAGCGGCGGAAACAGCACGCACTCATGCTCGCGGAGGTCCTCGATCCGGCGCGGCGTTCCGCGCCGCTTGAGGTACGCCGGCGAGGCGCAGAGAACGGACCGGTTTACCGCGAGCTTACGCGCCACCAGATTCGGGGCCGGACCAAACGACACGCGGATGCCCAAGTCGAATCCCTCGTCGCCCAGGTCCAGCGCGCGATTGCTACAGGAGAGCCTCACCTGGACCTTCGGATATTTCTGGTAGAACTCGGAGAGCGCGGGCAACACATGCCGTAGCGCAAACGCCGGGACCGTCGTGACCCTTACGACACCAGCCGGCTCGGATTGGGTTTGGGTCAGGCGCTGCTCGGCCAGCTCCGCTTCCTGCACGATCCTGGCGCAGTGCTCGTAGAACAGGGCGCCGGCTTCGGTCAAGCTGAGCTTGCGCGTTGAGCGGTTCAACAGCTTCACCGACAGCGAGCGTTCCAGCGCGCTCACGTGCCGGCTCGCCAGCGACTTCGACATGCCGAGCTTATCCGCGGCGGCGGAGAAGCTCTTCGCTTCCACGACCTGTGCAAACACGCGCATCCCGTTCAGGCGATCCTTCATTAGTCTCTTTTCTGCAACACTGGATTGTAGTAAACACTATTTATCACGATTCTGCAACCGACTAGAGTGGCGTCTCAGCGGCAAACATCGAACCGATGCCGCGTATCGAACCGAGGAGATCGTCATGAATCAGGTCGTCAAGGTCGGACAAATTGAAATTCGCTATCTCGTGGACGGCGCGGAAAAGGGCGGGCTGGGGCTCTTCGAAATGAGGGTTCCGGCCGGCGCCCATGTCCCCCCGCCGCACAGCCATAGAGACAACGAAGAGTGTGTCTACGTACTGGAAGGCGTGCTCAGATATTCAGTCGATGATGAAACCCGCGACTTGAAGGCGGGAGACTGGATGTCGACGCCACGTGGTTCCGTGCACCATTTCAGCAACCCCGGGACCGAAGCCGCCCGCACGCTCGTGATGATGACGCCGGACATTGGCGAGCAGTACTTTCGCGAGGTGAGCGCCCTCGCCGGCGCTGGCGGGCCGCCCGACCGGGCGAAGCTTATGGCCGTCATGGCCCACTACGGGTTGGTGCCCGCCGTGCCGAAACACGCGCCGCGTGGTGCCAATGGTCAAGCCGCCTAGCAGGCGATCGGTGAATCTCCGCCGATTCGTTCTACCCGTCCGGCGGCACGTTCACGTTGAGGTGGAATACATTTTGAGGGTCGTATTTCGCCTTGACCGACTGCAGTCGCCGAACGTTAGGCCCATAGGCGGCCACCAGCGCCGGTGCGCCGGCATCGTCGTGGTCTAGGTAGTTGAGGTATCGAACCGGCGCGACAAAGGGCGCGAGCGCAGTGTACGAAGCGCGCGCCCAGGCGGTTCCGGCCGCGTCCCCGTCGGGTGCCATCCACTGCGACAG
>DATFWO010000230.1:0-5850 GCA_035259205.1 Burkholderiales bacterium
GATGCCGGGGGACAACATATCGATTACGGTGGCGCTGATCCAGCCCATCGCGATGGAGGAGGGGTTGCGCTTTGCCGTGCGCGAGGGCGGCAAGACGGTAGGGGCCGGGGTGGTGGCCAAGATCATCGAGTGACGGGTGACGCGTGACGGGTGGTCTAGCGAATGCCAGTCACTAGTCATCGGTCACGAGTCACTCGGTTAAATAGGCCAGTAGCTCAATTGGCAGAGCGTCGGTCTCCAAAACCGAAGGTTGGGGGTTCGAGACCCTCCTGGCCTGCCAACTGCGTGGAATGTTGAATTTTGAATGGTGAATTTTGAGTTGGAGGTTGTCACTCAGCACTCAACATTCAACACTCCGAAGGAACGATGGCAGACAAGATCAAAATTGCGGCGGCACTGGCACTGGCCGTCGCGGGCATTGCAGGATTTTATTACCTGGGCGACAGGGCGATGATCATCCGTATCGCCGCGCTGCTGGCGGGGATGGTTGCGGGAGCCGTGGTGTTCCTGACCTCGCAGCCGGGCAAGGTGTTTTACCAGTTCTCGCAGGAGTCGATTGCAGAAACCAAGAAGGTGGTATGGCCGACGCGGAAGGAAACGCTGCAGACCACGGGCGTCGTTTTCGGATTCGTGGTCATCATGGCGCTGTTTCTGTGGATGGTTGACGCGAGTCTATTATGGGTCGTAAAGAAGCTGTTGGGCTAGAGCAAACCGCGGGCAAGAAGTGGTACGTCGTCCACGCCTACTCGGGATTCGAGAAGAGCGTTGCGCGCACGCTGCAGGAACGCATCCAGCGTTCGGGAATGCAGGAGTGGTTCGGCAAGATCTTGGTCCCGGTCGAGGAAGTGGTGGAGATGAAGAGCGGCCAGAAGGCCATCAGCGAGCGGAAATTTTTTCCCGGCTACGTGCTCGTCGAAATGGAGATGAACGACGATACCTGGCATCTCGTGAAGAACACGCCCAAGGTAACCGGGTTCGTCGGGGGCACCGCAACCAAGCCCACTCCGATATCGGAAAAGGAGGTGCAGAACATACTGCACCAGATTCAGGAGGGCGTGGAGAAGCCGCGGCCCAAGGTGCTGTTCGAGGTGGGCGAGGCGGTGCGGGTGAAGGACGGGCCGTTCGCGGACTTTCACGGTAACGTGGAGGACGTCAATTACGACAAGAACAAGCTGCGCGTTTCGGTCACGATTTTCGGCCGCTCGACCCCGGTCGAGCTCGATTTCAGCCAGGTGGAGAAGGCATAGCAGGCGGAATTTGAGGACGGTCACGAGTTACGGGTCGTTGGATGGGGAGGATGCGCGGAGCGTCCGCTTGAACCCGGAAGGAGCATCAGATGGCGAAAAAAGTCGTAGGCATCATCAAGCTGCAGGTCCCGGCGGGGAAAGCCAACCCCAGCCCGCCCATCGGGCCGGCGCTCGGGCAGCGCGGCCTCAACATCATGGAGTTCTGCAAGGCGTTCAACGCGCAGACGCAGAAGATAGAACCGGGCCTGCCGGTTCCGGTGGTGATCACAGCCTATCACGACAAGAGTTTCACATTCGTGATGAAGACGCCGCCCGCCAGCGTGCTCATCCGCAAGGCGGCAAAGATCGAGAAGGGGAGCGCCCGTCCCAACACCGAGAAGGTCGGCAAGATCACGCGCGCTCAAGCCGAGGAGATCGCGAAGTCCAAGATGCCCGACCTGACGGCGGCCGATTTGGAGGCCGCGGTGCGCACTATCGCCGGCAGCGCGCGGAGCATGGGCGTGGAACTGGAGGGATAGTCATGACGCATATTTCCAAACGGTACAAGGCGATGCGGACCAAGGTCGATCCCGGCCGATCGTATCCCGCGCAGGATGCGCTGAAGATGGTCAAGGACAACGCGACCGCCAAGTTCAACGAATCGGTCGACGTGTCGATCAATCTCGGCATAGATGCCAAGAAATCCGACCAGACCGTGCGCGGCTCCATCGTGCTGCCACAAGGCACGGGCAAGAGCGTGCGCATCGCAGTATTTGCACAGGGCGACAGAGCGGGCCAGGCCAGGGATGCCGGTGCGGACATCGTGGGCTTCGAAGACCTCGCGAACGAGATCAAGGGCGGCAAGATGGATTTCGACGTCGTAATCGCTACGCCCGACGCGATGCGCGTCGTCGGCGGCCTCGGCCAGATTCTGGGGCCGCGCGGGCTGATGCCGAATCCCAAGGTGGGCACGGTGACCCAGGACGTGGCGGCGGCGATCAAGAACGCCAAAGCGGGCCAGGTGCAGTATCGGGCGGACAAGTCGGGGATCGTGCAATGCACGATCGGGCGCGCATCGTTTACGGTGGACGCCTTGGCCGAGAATCTGAAGGCTCTGGTGGATGCGGTCAACAAATCGAAGCCCTCGGGTACGAAGGGAATTTTCCTCAAGAAGATCTCGGTCTCGAGCACCATGGGCGTGGGGGTGCGCGTCGACCAGTCGAGTTTCTTGAATCAAGGAAATTGAAGGAATCGAGGCACTGAAAGGAAATGAGAGCTTTGGGCTGCGGTGGCGCAAGCTGCTGCAGGTTGTCGAAGACCGTAGGAACCGCACGGTTTAATTTCCGGAAGGAGGCTGCAGGCCGAGGCCTCCGCCGAAATCCTACGCAGACGGCGGACCCGACACAGGCATATTTATGATGATGTCTTACTCCTGGATCCATGGTCGCCGTTCAATTGAAAGGAGGTAGATCTTGGGTCTGAATCTGGAACAGAAGCAAGCGGTGGTGGCCGAGGTGAGCGGCGAGTTCGCCAAGGCCCAGGCCGTGATATTGGCCGAGTACCGCAGCCTTCGGGTGGGCGAGATGACCATGCTGCGCAAGAAGGCGCGCAGCGCGGGCTTCTACCTGCGCGTGATGAAAAACACCCTGGCGCGCCGCGCGGTCGCCGAAACGCCGTTCAAGGGGCTCTCCGAGAAGATGGTCGGCCCGCTGGCGTACGGCATTTCGAGCGATCCAGTGGTGGTCGCCAAGGTGCTGCAGGAGTTCGCCAGGGAGCACGAGAAGTTCGTGATCCGGGCCGGCGCGATGCGCAACGTGGTGATGACGCCGAAGGACGTGGCGGAACTTGCCAAGATGCCCAGCCGTCAGGAATTGTTGGGCATGCTGCTCGGCACCATGCAGGCGCCGATTGCGAAGTTCGTGCGCACGCTCAATGAAGTGCCCGGCAAGTTCGTGCGGACCGTGGCCGCGCTCAGGGACCAAAAGGAAAAACAGGCTGCGTGACGCCTGCTGATAACGATTTTTGCAACTTGCAACTAGCGGATTTGACAGGAGTTAAGAGATGACCATTGCCAAAGCAGAAATACTGGACGCGATTGCGAACATGACCGTCCTGGAGCTGTCACAACTGATCAAGGACATGGAAGACAAGTTCGGCGTGTCCGCTGCCGCTGCGACGGTGGCAGTCGCAGCGCCGGCGGGAGGGGCGGCAGGGGCTGCCGCGGCTCCCGAAGAGAAGACCGAGTTCAATGTCATGCTGAACAGCTCGGGTGCCAACAAGGTAAATGTAATCAAGGTCGTGCGCGCCGTTACCGGGCTCGGGCTGAAGGAAGCCAAGGATCTAGTGGATGGCGCCCCCAAGCCCGTAAAAGAAGGCGTCTCCAAGGCCGATGCCGATGCTCTCCTCAAGCAACTGATCGAAGCGGGCGCGACTGCCGAAATCAAGTAAGCCGACTGGTTGATGAAAAACTGGCGCTTGCTGTCGCCGGAATTTTTTTTGAACGGGCTGTGTTGTTGTTCCCGACACGCCGCGCCGCCCGGGGTGGCACGGGGTGTCGCGGCCTTTGACATCCGGAACGTGATTTTTTCCTGGAGCTAATATGGCGTACTCCTTTACCGAGAAAAAACGCATACGCAAGAGCTTTGCCAAGCGCGACAGCGTGCTGCCAGTGCCGTTTCTGCTGGCGACACAGCTTGATTCCTATGCGGGATTTCTGCAGGCCACCGCTGCGCCGGACAGCCGCAAGACCGAGGGCCTGCAGGCGGCGTTCAGGAGCATTTTCCCGATCGAGAGCCACTCCAAGAGCGCGCGCCTTGAGTTCGTGAGCTACACGCTCGGAGAGCCGCCTTTCGACGTAAAGGAGTGCCAGCAGCGAGGGCTTACTTATGCCGCGCCGCTGCGCGCCAAAGTCCGCCTGGTCATCATGGACCGGGAAGCGGCGAAGCCGACTCCGAAGGAAGTAAAGGAGCAGGAGGTCTACATGGGCGAGATTCCGCTCATGACGACCACCGGCTCCTTCGTGATCAACGGCACCGAGCGGGTGATCGTTTCCCAGCTGCACCGGTCGCCGGGCGTGTTCTTCGAGCACGACCGCGGCAAGACGCATTCCTCGGGCAAGCTGCTGTTCTCGGCGCGCGTGATTCCCTATCGCGGTTCGTGGCTCGACTTCGAGTACGACCCCAAGGACTACCTGTATTTCCGCGTGGACCGGCGCCGCAAGATGCCGGTGACGATATTGCTGAAGGCCCTCGGCTACACGCCGGAAAAGATACTCGCCGAGTTCTTCATGTCCGATACCTTCCATTTCGGCAAGGACGGGATCGAGTTCGAACTCATGCCCGAGCGCATGCGCGGCGAGATAGCGCGCCTCGACATTACGACCAAGGGCGGCAAGGTCATCGTCGCCAAGGACAAGCGCATCACGGTCAAGCATGTGCGCGAGATGGAGCAGGCCGGACTGCATCGCATCGACGTCCCGGACGAGTTCGTCCTCGGCCGGGTCCTCGCGCACAGCGTGGTGGACAAAACGACCGGCGAGGTCGTCGCGAACGCCAACGACGAGATCACCGAGCTTCTGGTCGCCAAGCTCAAGGAAGCGGGCGTGGCCAAGATCCAGACCATCTATACCAACGACCTCGATCAGGGCCCGTACATCTCCCAGACGCTGCGCATCGACGAGACCGCCGACCAGATGCAGGCGCAGATCGCGATCTACCGCATGATGCGCCCGGGAGAGCCGCCGACGGAAGACGCGGTGAAGACCCTCTTCAACCGGCTTTTCTTCAGCGAGGACACCTACGACCTCTCCAAGGTCGGCCGGATGAAATTCAACCGCCGCATTGGCCGCACGGAGCTGCTCGGGAAAGGAACGTTGTCCGCGGAAGACATCGTCGCGGTGATCAGGATTCTGGTCGACCTGCGCAACGGTAAGGGCGAGATCGACGATATCGACCACCTCGGCAACCGGCGCGTGCGCTCGGTGGGAGAGCTGGCCGAGAACCAGTTCCGTGCGGGGCTGGTCCGCGTAGAGCGCGCGGTGAGGGAGCGGCTGTCGCAGGCCGAATCCGAGAACCTGATGCCGCACGACCTGATCAACGCCAAGCCGGTGTCGGCTGCGATCCGGGAGTTCTTCGGTTCGAGCCAGCTCTCGCAGTTCATGGACCAGACCAACCCGCTTTCCGAGATCACCCACAAGCGACGCGTCTCCGCGCTGGGCCCGGGCGGGCTCACGCGCGAGCGCGCGGGCTTCGAGGTGCGCGACGTCCACCCGACCCACTACGGGCGCGTGTGCCCGATCGAAACGCCGGAAGGTCCGAACATCGGGCTCATCAACTCGCTCGCGCTGTATGCGCGCACCAACGAATACGGCTTTCTCGAGACACCCTACCGCAAGGTCAAAGACGGCAAGGTCACCGACGACGTGTCCTGGTACTCGGCCCTCGAAGAGGAGGGGAAGTACATCGCGCAGGCGTCGGCGAACGTCGACGAGAAGGGCAAGTACAGGGACTCCCTGGTAAGCGCCCGCCTCAACGGCGACTTCCACATGGTCACGCCGGACATGATCCAGCTGCTCGACGTGGCGCCCAACCAGATGGTGAGCGTTGCCGCGGCGCTCGTGCCCTTC
>DATFWO010000231.1:0-12958 GCA_035259205.1 Burkholderiales bacterium
TAGAGGCCCGCGAGCAGCAATCCCCAGACGACAGCCATCAGCAGGCTGTGCGAGACCGGATAGTGCACGAAGGCGAGCGGAGTGAAGGCCGTGTCACCGGGCGCGATCTCGACACGCTCGACTCCCACCAGCACCAGGAACGGCCAGACGCAGTCGAGCAGCAAGGCGGCGAGAAACAGCGTGCCGAGCGATATCTGCGGCGCGACTTTCTTTGCGGCGAAACCGACGGCGAAATGACCAATGAACACTTTGAACCCGGTGATGAGTGATGGGTGATGGGTCCTCGGGGTGCTCCTCTCAACGCCTTCGCGCTTCGCTATCGCCTTTGTGTAGCCAGCGTTAGCTAGAATCCGTATTCGATGCCCCGCGGGGTGAACGTCGCGCGGGCGCGGCGCGCGGAATGGCACTGCATGTTGACCGCGACAGGATTCATGGTGATGTGAGTGGCTGCGGTCTCCACGTGCACCGCGAACGCCGTGGAATCGCCGCCCAGCCCCTGCGGCCCGACGCCGAGCTGATTTACCGCGCGGGTGAGCTCGGCCTCCAGCTTGGCGCCTTCCGGATCTTCGCAGCGGCTGCCGAGGGGACGGGTGGCCGCCACCTTGGACAGATGCACGCACAGGTCCGCGGTGCCGCCTACCCCTACGCCGACGATGGTCGGGGGGCACGTCTTGCCGCCGGCGTCCAGCACGCAGTCGATGACGAACGTCTTGATCGCGTCCACTCCGTCCGCGGGAACCGCCATCTTGAGCCAGGAGTTGTTCTCCGAGCCGCTGCCCTTGGGGATCATTTCAATCGCAAGCGTCTCGGCCTCGTCGGAGAAGTCGACGTGGATCACCGGCACCGAGCGTCCGCACGACGTGTGCTGGTTGACGCGCGTCACGGGGTGCACGACCGAGGATCGCAGCGGATGCTCGCGCGTGGCGCGCTCGCAACCCATGCGTATCGCTTCCTTGAGGCTATGGCCGTCGAGCTCGACGTTCCTGCCGATCTCGACGTTGTAGATCGGGATGCCGGTGTCTTGGCACAACAGGTTGTTAGTGTCCTCGGCTACCTGGATGTTCCTGATCATCGTGCCGAGGATAGCCTTCCCGGTCGCGTGGGTCTCGTTCTGATCGAGGCGCGAAAACCCGGTCTTGATGTCGGGCGGCAGTATCTTGAGCGCGCGGATGTAGAGCTCCTTGGCGGCTTCTTCAACTTGTCTCAGATCGATCTTCACGAACTTTTCCCAAAACCGTGACGATTAATGGTGACGACTACGGGCAGACGAACAAAGGTGGCTTACAAGCTCCTTGTCACATGCACTCGTCACCTTTATCTCGTCACTTGTTACTGCACCTGCAGCTTGCGCTCCTTCACCACCTTCGCCCAGCGCTGTCTCTCCTCGCGTATCGCCTTCGCCAGGTCGTCCGGGTTGCTGCCCGTCGGAACCATGCCGATCTCGTCGAACCGCCTGCGCAAGTCCGCCCCGGCAAGCGCCTTCGCCGTGTCGCTGTACACTCGCTCGATGACGGCCCTCGGCGTGCCGGTCGGCGCCATCAGGCCGAACCAGCCGAGATTCTCGAATCCCGGCAGCGTCTCGGAAATTGCTGGCACCTCTTTCAGCTGCGGCGCGCGCTGCCTGCTCGTCACGCCCAGCGCCCGCAGCCGGCCCTGCTGCACGAAGCCGATGGCGGCCGACAGGTTCGGCGTGGCGAACACGATTTGGCCCGCGACCAGATCCACAAGCGCTGGGCCCTCACCCTTGTACGGAACGTGGCTCGCGTCGATTCCGGCCGCGTAGAGAAAGTTTTCGGCCGCGAGGTGGGTCTGCGTGCCCACGCCGGCCGAGCCGAAGGTCAGGGACCCGGGTTTCGCCTTGGCGAGCGCGATCATCTCCTTGACGCCTTTCGCCGGGAAGCTCGGATGGACGGCAAGTATCTGCGGACCGCTCACCACGCCGACGATCGGTGCGAAATCCTTCTCGGGATTGAAAGGCATCTTGCGGTAGATGTGCTCGTTCGCCGTCACGATGGACCCCGAGGTCATCAAGAGCGTGTAGCCGTCGGGGGGCGACTTTGCAGCCACCTCGCCGCCGATGTTGCCGCCCGCGCCGCCGCGGTTATCCACGATGATCTGCTGGCCCCACGCCTCGTTCAGCTTCTGGGCCACCAGGCGCGTCACGATATCCGTTGCGCCGCCGGGCGGGAACGGCACGATGATCCGCACGGGCTTCACGGGATAGCTCTGGGCGTGCGCGCCGAGCGTGATCGAGAGCGCAGCCGCGGCGGCAAGCAACCTGGAACAACCCATAAAGGCTCCTCGAAATCGATCGCGTTAGGTGCTCCTGCACCTTATCACGATCGTCCGGCTCCTTACAGCCCGACCGCTTCGGTGACGAGGCGCTGCAGCTCGCGGCGCAACCGGTCGCGCACCCCCCGATAAGACGACCGGTTGATCACGTTGGTGATTTCGTAGGGGTCCCGGTCGAGGTCGTACAGCTCGTCGAGCTCGCCGGCACGGCCGCGGTTTATCCAGTGTATGTATTTATGGCGCTCCGTGCGCACCGCCTTGTAGGTCATGCTCACGAGCCACGGGTAGGCGTTCTCCGCCCAGTACTCGATCAGAAACGACTTGCGCCAGCCGCTGCCGCTTCTTCGCTTGCGTCCCGCGAACAGCGGCAGCAGCGAGCGTCCCTGGATGTGAGTGCCGGGCTTGCCCCCCGCGAGCTCCAGCACGGTAGGCGCAATGTCCTGGCACAGGACGAGCTCCTTCACCCTCGACTCTGCCTTCACGCGCTGCGGATAGCGCACGAGGAAGGGCGAGCGTATGCCCTCCTCGTACGCGAAGCGCCGCTCGGGGCCGATGCAGTGCTCGCCGAAGAAATAGCCGTTGTCGCCCAGGAAGAGGATGAAGGTATCGTCGAGCTGCCCGGTTTCCTCGAGCGCGTCGAAGACCATCCCCACCCCTTCGTCGACCGCGGCCATCATCGCCGCGCGCAGCCTGATCTCCTCCTGCTCGCCGGAGTGTATCGCGTCGAGCATCACGCGCGACTCCGGCCGCTTCCTCAACTCGATCGCTTCCGCCCACGCAGGCTTCTGCTTCACCACGACCTCAGGCGGAAGCATGTTCGGCTTCTTCGGAAAAATGCAGCCCTTGTAAAGATCGCGATGGCGCTCCGCGGTCACGTAGCCATCCATCCTGAACGTGCCGTCGGCCGCCTGCTCCGCATCGGGATGCACCGCCTTGTGCGCGAACCACAGCGACCACGGCTTCGCATGCCTGCCCTTGATGAAGTCGACCGCCATCGTATTCATGATGTCGGTGATGTAGCCCCGGTGTTCCACGTATGCGCCGTGCTCGTTCAATTTCGGATCGTTCAAACGCCCATGCCCGTCGTAGGCGATCCAGAAATCGTACCCCGGCCGCGGCTTGCCGCTGTTCCCCATGTGCCACTTGCCGAGATGCGCGGTCTCGTAGCCGAGGCGCTGCAGCTCGACGTGATAGTTGGGAATCCGGTGGCTGGCGAGGTCCCGCGCCACGTTGTCGATGATGCCATGGCGGCTCGCATACTGCCCCGTGAGCATCGACGCGCGGTTGGGCGAGCAGATCGGCGTCGTGTGGAACGCCCGCTCGAACAGCGCACCCTCGCGCGCAATCCGGTCGATGTGCGGCGTCTTCATGTACGGATGCCCGCCTGCGCCGAATTCGTCGAAGCGGAGGTCATCGATGAGAATGACGAGAAAGTTAGGGCGTCGCTTCATGCTGTCTCGCTCAGAAAAAAATCGGCAGCGGCTATGACCGCCTCATACCTACACCAGATTCAGCAGGAAGACGAGGCCGACGACGAGCGTCACGCCCGCCGCGACCGCCAGCAGGCTTTTCTGCCAGTCGCGCCATGCGAGGAATTCCAGCGCCAGCAGCCGCAGCCCCCCCGTCATGTGCGCCGCGAGCAGCAGCACCAGCACTGTTTCCGCGAACTTGACCAGCGGCTGCTCGCTCCAGCGCAGGAAGGAATCGAGCTTCGCCTCGCCCGCGAGCGCCTGCCCCAGCGCCCAGAAATGAGCGGGCAGGAACAGCGCCAGCAGTATGCCGGACGCGCGATGCAGCGCGAACGCCCAGTAGGCGGGATGGTTGCGGGCTCGGAAGTCGCTCTTCATTAATCGTCACCTTTATTCGTCACTTTCAATGAAAGACCGCGTAGACGGCGCGAAAGCCCCACAATGCGATCGCCAGCGCCACGAGCAGGACGGTGATTTCCAGGCTGCGCCCGCGCCAGTTGAAGGTCTCGGCGAGCACGTTGCGGAGCCCGATCGGGGCGTGTACCGCCACCGCCAAGACGAACAGCGCATAGAACCCGCCCCATGTGATGCTTCCCTGCGTGCGGCCCAGGATCTCCGCAGCCGTGAGCCCGTTGCGTACCGCATAGATAATCGTTACGAGATGGATCAGCACGCAGACCGCGAGCACGGCTGCGGAAACCCTCTGCGCCGTCCAGAGGAGCACTTGCGTGCGAAGCGTCAGGCTTTCGTCACTCGTCACTCGTCCACCCGTCACCCGTCACTCAGATCTCGCCCTTCAAGGCAGCGATTGCCGCGGCGCGCTTGAGCCCGGCGATCGCCGCGGTGGGCGAAATCTGCTTGGGGCAGCGCTCCGTGCAGCTCATCTGGGTATGGCAGGCGTGGCAGCCCGCATCGCCTGCGACTGCGGCGAGCCGGGTGCGGTTGTCGTTATCGCGCGCGTCGTTGACGAGTGTCCAGGCGCGGTTCAATGCCGCGGGTCCGAGGTAAGCGGGGTTCCAGGCGACCACGTCGCACGAGCTGTAGCACACGCCGCAGCCGATGCATTCGATCCCTGCATCCGCGAGCCTGCGCTCGGGCGATTCCGGCCGCACGCGCGCGAAGTCCTCGCCGCGTGTCGCCGTTCCGTTAAAGCGGCCGCGCGCCCGGGCCCATTTGTCGAAGAAGATCGTCATATCGGTAACGAGATCCTTCACCACGGGAAGATTCGCGAGCGGCGCGATCTCCAGGCTGCCGTCGGCGGCGACCTTGCCGACATGGGTGCGGCACGTCCAGCGCGCGCGGCCGTTCACCGTCATCGCGCACGATCCGCACATGCCGACCCGGCACGCGTAGCGATATGAAAGCGTCCGATCGAGCTTGCGCTGGATGTAGATCACGACATCGAGCACGGTCTGGCTTTCCAGGCGCGGCACTTCGAACGCCTGGAACCCGCCCGACTCGCCGCCGCGCCAGACGCTCACGCGCAAGGTGCTCATGTGGCCGTCTTTCAGTGCATTGCTCCGGCGAGTTGCGCCGCGCCGCGCGACACGGTCGGCGCCGCCAGGCGCTCGATCATGACGTTTACGCACGCGGGGCGCTGGGATTGCAGCGCGCGCTCCAGCGCGGCGGGCAGATCGGCGGACCGCTCGACGTATTCGCCGTGTCCGCCCAGCGCGGACGCCGCCCGCTCGTAGCGTGCGGGCAGCAACTCGCAGCCATGAGCCCGCGCGCGTCCATAGCTCCGCAACTGTATCTGGTGCTCCGCGTTCCAGCAGGCATCGTTGCCGATCACCGCCAGGAACGGCAATCCGGCGCGCGCGGCGGTGTCCACCTCGGCCAGGTGAAAGCCGAAAGTACCGTCGCCCAGCATCGCCACCACGGTCGCACCGGGCCGCGCGATGCGCGCGGCAAGGGCGAAGGGTATCGCCGAGCCTATCGAGCCGCCGGGCCCGTTGATGAGGCGCGTCGGAGCGCTTACGCACGCCTGCGCCCATTGGCCGAACTCGCCGCCGTCGGCGATCAAAACCGGATCTCTTGCGCCGTCGAGGATGCGCTGCACGGCCCGGCCGACTTCGACCGGGTGGAGCGGCCCATCCGCCCGCGAGGCAAGCGTTTCCCATTCGGCCGGGCGCAGGCTGACCGCGGATTGCACCTCGTTCGCCCACGCGCGTGGTCCGGAAGGCCGGCCGCGCGCTGTGAGCATTGCAGTGGCGGACAACGGATCGGCGACCGCCGAGTACGCCACACGTCCAGATCCGAGCGTTTTCAACCCGCGCTGCAGCGCAACCGGATCGGGATCGAGCACGATGAAGCGGCAGTCCTTCGCAACGGCCGGAAGCGCACCAAAGCGCAGTGTGAAATCAGGCTGCTTGCCGAGCAATACCAGAAGATCGGCCTGCCGCAGCGTGTCCGCGAACGCACCGAGGCACGGGTCATTCACGCCGCGCGGGCTTTCCATGCACACCACGGGCACGCCGACGGCCGCAGAGAGCTGCTCGCACGCCGCGCGCCCTCGCCCGTTCGCCAAGGCCGGTCCGACCAGCACCAGGGGGCGAAGCGCGCGTTTCAAGTCGGCGAGCACGGCATCCGCGGCGGATTCGGAGAGCGCCTGAGTAGCAGGCACAACTCCGGAGGGAATTACCGCAGCGGCCTCGACTTTCGCCTCCAGCACGTCAAAAGGCAGGCTTACGTGCACCGGCCCGGGCCGACCCGAGCGTGCGACGCCGAGCGCGCGGGTCACGAGCTCGCCTATCGCAGCCGGATCGCTTGCGGTCCAGGAGGCCTTCGTCACCGGCTCCGCGAGATCGGCCTGCCGCATCTCCTGGAATGCGCCGCGCCCGAGCTCGGCGAGCGGTGCGTGGCCGGAGAGGAGCACCAGGGGCGACTCGGCTGCCAGCGCGGTATAAAGCGCGCCTATGCCATTCGCGTGTCCGGGGCCGCCGGTGAGCAGGGCGATGCCGGGTTCGCCCGTGAGCCGGCCCCAGGCGTCGGCCATGTGCACGGCGGCGCCTTCGTGCCGCACGTGCAAGATCGAGAGCCCCGCATCGAGCGCGGCGTCGTACACCGGCATGATCTGATTGCCGGACAGCGAAAAAAGCTGGCGCGCCCCCGCATCCGCGAGCGCCCGGGCAAGGATGTCGGCCCCTCTCGACTGCGCCATGGGCGATCGCCTGATTACTGTCCGGCCGTGGCGCGTCGATGGGCCTCAAGCCGATTCGTAGAGTCGCGTCATCACGAACTCGCGATGACCCAGCGCCTCCGCACAGGTCAGCCGGCCGTTGCAGGTGCGCAGCATGACCTGGATCAGCTCGTCGCCGCACTGGTCCATGTTCTTCTCCCGCTGCAGCAGGCCCGAGACGTCGAGGTCGATGTGCTCGCTCATGGTACGCGCGGTGCGCGGATTGGCCGTGAGCTTGACCACCGGAAGTATGGGATTGCCGATGACGTTGCCCTGGCCGGTCGGGAAGAAATGCACCACGTAACCCGACGCCGCGCACAGGGTTACCATCTCCGCCGCGGCGGACGACGAGTCCATGAACCACAGGCCGGGAGCGGTGGGTGTCTCGGCCTTGTCCAGCACGCCGATCACCTTGCATTTCTTGCCGATCTTCTGGATGTTGCCGAGCGCTTTTTCCTCGATGGTGGTCAAGCCGCCGGCGATGTTGCCCTTGGTCGGCTGCGATTCCGACAGGTCGTCCGTCTTGTGGCGCTCGACCACGTCCTGATAGCGATTGAACATATACATGAAGCGCTCGCGCACTTCGCCAGTCGCGCAGCGGTCCGCGACGATCTGCTCGCCCCCGGTGATCTCGGTCGTCTCGCCGAAGCACATCGTTACGCCGAACGGCTCGAGCTTGTCGAAGGCGTTGCCGACCGTCGGATTGGAGCCGCAGCCGGAGGTCGTATCCGATTCACCGCATTTCGTGGACACCCACAACTCGTTCAGCGCGCAGTCCTCGCGTTTGAGCTCGCTCGACCACTGGACGTATTCCTTGGCGACCTTGGAGGCCCGCCTGATCGTTTCGTGATCGCCGTGGCCTTCGATGCCGAAGAACGATACCGGCTTCCCGGTCTTTGCGATGCCGTCCGCGATTTTCTTCGCCCAGCCGTCCTCGATGCCGACGATGACCGCCGCCGCCACGTTGGGATTCGATCCCGCGCCGATCAGGGTGCGGAAATGGAGATCCAGATCGGCGCCGAATTGCAGGCGGCCGTAGGGGTGAGCGATCGCCATGCTGCCCTTGATGTTCGCCGCGACCGCCTCGCATGCCGTGTTCGACAGATCATCCACCGGTATCACGATCACGTGGTTGCGAATTCCCACGCGGCCGTTCTCCCTGCGATAGCCTCGAAATGTGGTTTTGGCATTGATCATTTCAGAACCTCGTAATGGGTGATGGGTAACGGGTCATGCGCAGAAGCCGGTCCCGTCACCACCTTTTCGTCTTGATGTTGTGGACGTGGGCGTGCTCTCCCACCTTGATTTCAGCGACCGCCTTGCCGATGTCGAAGCCGTACTTGATGACGGTAGCCCCCTTGGCGATCGCCTTCGTGGCGAGCTTGTGTCCGATCGGGATGTCGTTCAGCGCCTTCAGCTTGATCGTGGAATCGTCCTCCATCAACCAGCCGGTCAGGTCCTGCCCGGCTTTGACGCCCTCGACGACGATGACACCGACGGTGTCCTGCTTGTCGTGAACCAGAAAATGAATCATTTGACTCCTTGGCACGGTACGCCGCCATCGGCACCTCATGCCGCCGCAGCGATTCTGGGAAAGAAACGGATGGTGGCTGCTGCCTGCAGGCGCATCGTAGCGCGCAGGCGCCACCTTTTTCAACCCGCCCGGCGTTGCGCCTCCGCGCGGCGCCTTCGCGCAGCGCAGCCACTCGACGCGCCGGGTCCGCTAGGGCTTCGCCAGCTCGCGGCGCGCGATATCGAGCTGTGCCGGATCCTTGGCATTCTTCAACAGCCATTCGAACTGAGCGCGGGCATCCTCGCGGTACCCTGCCTGCGCGAGGTTGAGCGCCGCGGCAAGCCGTGCCTGCATAGCCTGCGCGTCGGGCACTTTTCCGTCCGCGAGCAGCGCCGAGCGCAGATAGTAATCGGCAGCAAGCTGGAATTTCGTGCCCTGCTCCGCGATCCGCGCCAGCGCGAGCAGGATTTCGCGCTGCTGCCGCGCGTCCGTCTTCGGGAGCAGTCCCCGCAGCACCTCGTCCGCGTAGTCGAGTTTGCCCGCAGCAACCATCTCCTGGGCGATCGCCGTCAATTGGCGCGCCGCCTCCGCCGGCAGCACACCCGTCGTGCCCAGGAGCCCGCGCAAGGTCGCGAGCGCGGCATCGCTCATTCCCCCGCGCCAGTACACAACCGCCACACGCACCTGCCACTCCTGCGCGCTCACTCCGGGCGGCGCTGCAAGCCCTTTCCAGTACCTGCTTGCCTGCACGGGCAGGTTGGCGCGCTCGGCCATGGCACCGAGCAGGAAACGCGCTTGCGCATCGAGTGCGGCATCGTCGAGCTGGGCGCCTTCGAACAGCCGCAATGCCGCGCGCTCGAGCCGCGCCTGCTGCAGCGAAAACGCCAGCTGAAGCTGGGCGTTGAGGCGCGACTCGCGCTCGCGTCCATGGCGCACCAGGTACGCGAAAAAAGCGCGGGCGAGCTGGGGGTTCGAAGCGATACGGCGCGCGGCGAAATCCGACCATGCGGCGTCCTCGCCGGTCAGGAGTTGGTTCTGGTTGGCGGCTTCCTGCGCGCCGGCGAGATAAGCCTGCCACAGCTCCGCCTGAGTAGGCGGTGTCGCCGCATGGTCCTCTTCAAGATTGACCAGGTGCTCCAGCGCCTCGATTGAAAGCGTCGTATCCTTCCTGCGCCGCGCCGCCTCGTACAGCACCCGCCAGTAGCCGGGATCTCCGCTCTTGTTCAGCCCGGCGCGCGCCTGTCCAACCGCCGCGTCGACTCCGACCAGCCCGGTCTTGAGCCGCACCATGAGCTTTATGGGGCTCGCATCGTCGAGGCTCGCCAGCCAATTGACCGCGTTCTGCTCGAGGTTCAGCGCGAGCAGCCCCTCGACGAAGTGCTCGGCGGTCGCCCGCTCGAGCGGCGCATAGTCCTGCTGAAAACGCAGCATCGCGCGAAATGCGGCATCGCCCTGCCGCTCGCCGACATAGCTGTCGATGACGATCAACCGGCCGGTGCGCGCCTCCTCGACGGATGGCTCGAGCTGCCACAGCACGCGCGCCACGTGGCGTCGTGCCACCGCGCCGTGCCCCGATGCAACGCCGGCCCGTCCCGCGGCCAGCAGGCACGTCCGGAGGAGCGGGCTCGGCATGTTCGCAGGCAGCGCATCCGCCCGCTGCAAGGCTTCCTCGTTACGCCCGAGCGTGGCGAGCAGGCTGATGCGCAACGCCTCCCATTCGCCCCAGCGCGGAGCAGCGGGATCGCGCGGCTGGAGCTGCTCGACGCGCGCCAGCGCGAGGCGCGTCGCACCGGAAGCGGCCAGACCGCGCGCCGTCTCCAACGCGAAAGCCCCGCCCCCGACGGCGAACAAAAGGAGCGCGAGAACGATCCGCATCACTCTAATTCTAGCTCCGAGGGCACGGACTTATGGGCAACTCATCGGCAATGGATGCCGCCGGAAGTCGGCAACAAAAAAGGCGGCTGGACGCCGCCTTTTTCCCCGGCAATGCCGGGAGTTATTCCGCCGCTCCGCCTCCCCCGCCTTCCTCGCCCGTCAACTTCTCACGGATGCGGGCAGCCTTGCCGGTGCGCAGCCGAAGATAATAGAGCTTGGCGCGCCCGACATCGCCGCGGCGCTTCACCTCTATGCTCGCGATGAGCGGCGAGTAGGTCTGGAAGGTGCGCTCCACCCCTTCGCCCGAAGAGATCTTGCGCACGGTGAAGCTGGAATTGAGTCCGCGGTTGCGCTTGGCGATCACCACGCCCTCGTACGCCTGCAGGCGCTTGCGGTCGCCCTCCACCACGTTGACGTTGACGACCACGGTGTCGCCGCTGGAGAACTCGGGCACCGTCTTGCCGAGACGCTTTATTTCTTCGGCTTCGAGCTGTTGGATGAGGTCCATGTTCCAATCCTTTCGATCAACTGTTTGGCGCGCCGTTCCTCGCCGTGTCCTGCCCCTCGCCTCCCGCGACGGGCGAGGGCATCTGGTCTTCCTTCCTGTATTCCTCCAGCAGCGCGCGTTCGACGTCGGTGAGCGCGCGCTTTTTCAGCAAGTCCGGCCGCCGCCGCCAAGTGCGCCCAAGCGCCTGCTTGAGCCGCCACCGCGCGATCTCGGCATGGTTGCCCGAAAGCAGCACCGGCGGCACCCGCTCGCCTTCGTATTCCTCGGGCCGCGTGTAGTGCGGGCAATCAAGCAGGTCCTCCGCGAAGGAATCCTGGCTCGCCGAATCCGCATCGCCCAGCGCCCCCGGCATCTGCCGCACGATGCAATCCATCACCACCATGGCCGCAAGCTCTCCGCCCGAAAGCACGTAATCGCCGATCGAGACCTCGTCGTCTACCTGGCGCCCGATCAGCCGCTCGTCCACCCCCTCGTAACGCCCGGCAAGCAGGACGAGTCCGTTCCCCGCCGCCAGATCCATCACCAGTCCGTGGTCGAGCAAGCGGCCTTGTGGCGTGAGATAGACGACTCGCGTCCGCCTTACACCGGCGTTTTTCTGCCGCTCGCGCGCCGCCGTTACGGACTTCTCGAGCGGCGCCGCCATCATCACCATTCCAGGCCCCCCGCCGTACGGCCGGTCGTCCACAGTCCGGTAGCTGTTGTCCGCGAACTCGCGCGGATTCCAGAGCTGGAGCCGATACAATCCGCGCTCCCACGCGCGGCCGGTAATACCGCATCCGGTCACCGCCTCGAACATCTGCGGGAACAGGGTGATGACGTCGAACTGAAACATAGCTTCGCACCGTGATTCGGTCGGGCCCGCTCAATAATCCGCGTCCCAGTGCACCCGAATTACGCTGGTCTCGAGGTCAACCTCGCCAATCACCTCCGCGATGAACGGAATCAGCCGCTCACGCTCGCCCTGCACCACCAGCACATCGTTGGCGCCGGTCTCGAGGAGCCGGATGACCCGCCCGAAGTTGCGCCCGGCGCCGTTCACCACGTCGAGGCCGATCAGATCGGCCCAGTAATACTCGTTCGGCTGCGTTTTCGGGAACAGCACCCGGGGCACGGCGACTTCCTTGCCCCGGAATCGCGCGGCCGCGTCGCGGTTCTCGCAGCCTTCGAATCGCGCCATTACCGTGCGGCCCCGCGCCTTTGCCTCCGAGACCGGCAGTTCCTCCCAGTCGTCGCCGCCGCCGACCCACCACGTCGGATAGGTGAGCAGATTTTTCGCCGCCGCTGTAAAGGGCTGGACCTTGAGCCAGCCCTTAACGCCAAACGGGGCGGCAATGCGCCCCATCACTATCAGTCTTTCAAGCGGCCTGGGCAGGCTTTTGCTCACCAAATTGCTTGACGAGTCGCGCGGCGGTATCCGACAGCAGAGCGCCCTTCGATTGCCAGTAGGTGAGGCGCTCGCGGTCGATACGCAGGCGCTCGCGGCCTTCCGGCGCTTTGGGGTCGTAGTAGCCGATGCGCTCTATGAATCGGCCATCGCGCGCCCGGCGCGAGTCCGCCACTACCATATTGAAGAATGGGCGTTTCTTGGCGCCGCCGCGCGCGAGGCGTATGACTACCATTTTTTGCCGGTCCCGAATGCGGAAAGGGCGTGATTTTACGCTAGTTTTTTGCAATCTCGCAAGACAAGCGCTGCGAGCACACCCGGCGGGCGTCGGCCGACCGCTACCCATTAACCTGCTGATTCTCTTTCATTAAGCCTCCGGGCGGGGGCGGCGCTGCTGTAACATGCACGCCGCCTACAGGAGATCATATGAGCGCAGCAAAGGATATCGCGAGGCGCGTCGAGGCCGCAGCAGCAGAGCGATTCGGCACCACCGTTCACGCCGACACCGGCTTACCGGGACTGGAGGAACTCGCCCGCAGTCTCGAGCATCGCTCGCATCGAAAATTCGCGCAGCGCCCGGTTGCGCCGGATCTTCTGCGACTGCTCTTCGCGTGTGCGTTCTCCGCGCCATCAAAATCCGATCTTCAGCAGGCCGAAGTGATACAGGTGGCCGACCCTACGCGGCGCAAGGCGATCGTGGAGGCGATTCCCGATATGCCCTGGATCATGGATGCGGCGG
>DATFWO010000232.1:0-2107 GCA_035259205.1 Burkholderiales bacterium
GCCTTTCCGCCCGCATGGTTTCGCGCGGCCATCCCGAATCGCTGACGTGACGGCGCCCGTATTCACCGTTCGAGAAGTGTGCCTCTACGAAAGGGAGGTACGGTTGCGCCTGCCCTTTCGGTTTGGCGTGGTGACGCTCACCGCGGCGCCGCAGGTATTCGTGCGCGCGCGTATCGAACTTCCCGACGGTAACTCGCATTGGGGAGCGGCGGCGGAACTGCTTGCGCCCAAGTGGTTCGACAAAAATCTCGCGCTTTCCAACGAGGAAAATTTCGAACAGCTGCGTCTTGCGCTCGTGCTTACCACCGACGCCTATACGAGTGCGGCGCGACCGCGCACCGCGTTCGGCCATTTTGCCGCGCATTACGAACAACAGATCGCGGCGGGGGCCGCGTGCGGTCTCAACCCGCTGGTCGCGAGCTTCGGTCCGGCCCAGATCGACCGCGCCGTCCTCGACGCTGTGTGCCGGAGCGCAGGCTGTTCGTTCTATCAAGCGATGCGGGTCAATTTGCCCGGGGTCGATCCCGCTTTGCTGCCGGCGCATCTGCGCGATCTGGCCAGCTTCGACATGCAGCGATTCCTCGCACAGTTGACGCCTGCTGCGACAATCTTCGCACGTCACACGGTCGGGCTGGTTGACGCCATCGCCGGCCATCCCCGGGAAGTCAACGACGGCTTGCCGGAATCGCTGGAAGAGGCCGTTGCCGTGTATGGCCACACTTTTTTCAAGCTCAAGGTCGGCGGCGCGGCCGACACCGACCTGCAGCGGCTCATCGAAACAGCGGCGGTGCTCGACGGTATCGCCGGGTCCTACCATGTCTCGCTGGACGGCAACGAGCAGTATGACGATCTCGATGCTCTGCTCGATCTGTGGGGGCGCATGCAGGCCTCGCCCCGACTGAAGCGCCTGATCGCGAGCATCTTGTTCATCGAGCAGCCGATCAACCGCAAGCATGCACTCGACAGGGACGTGTCGGCACTGTCGCGGATCAAGCCGGTGATCATCGACGAGTCCGACGCCGAGCTCAGCGCCTTCCCATCTGCCCGCGCGCTCGGCTACACCGGAGTGTCGAGCAAATGCTGCAAGGGGCTCTACAAGTCCGTCCTCAACGCCGCCCGCTGCAGAATGTGGAACGCCGAGGCCGGCGGCGAGCGCTACTTCATGTCCGGTGAGGATCTCACCACCCAGGCCGGCCTGGCTGTGCAGCAGGATCTCGCCCTAGTCAACCTGCTCGGGCTGACGCATGTCGAGCGCAACGGCCATTATTACGTCAACGGCATGGCCGGATTACCTCAACAGGAACAAGACGGCTTTCTCACCGCGCACCCCGACCTCTACGAGCACAGCCGGGGCGCGGTGCGGGTGAAGATCCGCGAGGGACGGCTTGCGATCGGCTCACTCGCGAGTGCGGGCTTTGCCTCCGGTGCGTATCCCGATTGGGCGGCGCTCAGGCCGCTCGTCTCTCCGCCACCGCAGCGGACGGCAAGCGCATGACGAAGGAGCTACATAAGCATGACACGCCTCCAGCGTTATTCGCTTGAGAAAACCTAACGTACCTCAGCTGCACAATCGGACCGTCGCATGCGCGACCGCTTTGGCGGCGGTGACGAGGTCGCCGAGGCGCACCCGCTCGTCGGGCGTCGGCCATTCCTTGTAGACGCGGATGTCGCCCGGACCGTATTGCACGGTCGGGATACCGAGCACTTCCTGGATGATATTGCCGTCACCGACATTGCCAAGCCGCCCATGCCCGCCGACCACAGCCGGTTGGCCCGAGGCCAAAGTCTGGCCCTCCGCCAGCGCGGCGACGAGAGGATGATCCGCAGGGCAGACCATCGCCAGTTGGTTCCAGGTTTGCTCGGTGCCGCGTGCGGGGACTTCGAGCACGCAATTGAACGCCGGATGATCCTGCTTGATGCGCGCCAGGAGCCGCTTGAGATCGCTCTCGATGGTAACGACCGTCTGGCCGGGAACCGTGCGGAACTGCAGGGTCAGCTCGCATTCTCGCGTCGAGCGCCCGGTGGCGCTTTTGAAATAGTAATGCTCCTTGTGCATCATGTCGAAGGTGTGGGTCGGAAAGCCGGGAAGCTCCGGATGCGGCGTAAA
>DATFWO010000233.1:0-46251 GCA_035259205.1 Burkholderiales bacterium
GCCACCATAACGATGGTGGGGACATCCTTCACCGTCTCCCCGGCTGGCGCCTTGCGTTTTTCGATGCGGCCGAAGAAGACCTTGAGCGGCTCGTCGGTAGGCTCGCGTCCGCGCAGGCAAGGATCGAGATAGAACCCCAAAGTACTCAGGCCTTCCGCGATCCAGTCCACGTCTTCACTGGACGCAGGGCGCTCCGGCTTGGCGCAGTCTGCGATCATCAGCGTGCAGACGCCGGTCACTTCCATCGCGGCTTTGAAGCCCAGGACAGCCAGGGCGCCCTGGATCTGCCTGAGGTACGGCTGCAGCCCGGACAGCGTATCGCGCTTCGCCGGGTCACGCGCAAATGCGTCAACGACTTGCTCTACGTGCTGAAGGTTGGTGAGGATTTCCTTGGCAACCTGCGCGCGCAGCTGCAGGACGCCGATCTGCTGCGTCAGCTCCGCGCGCAGGCCGGCCGGCGGCGGCACGGTCGACTTGGACTTCGCTGCGTCGAGCAGCCAGCCGCCCATGATCACGATCTGCCCTTCGAGATCCGCGGGCGGATTGGTGAAGTCGTCGACGACGTTCGAAATCAGCAGGAACGCGGAGGCCATTTCGATCACCATGAACTGGCCCTGCTGCGGATAAGGGTCCGGCAGCCGCGTGGCAACCATGGAGATCACGTCGAGCAGCTTGATCAACTGCTGGTTGCCGAGCTCGACCGCTTTGGCCTTGAATGAGGTGACCAACTCGCGGAAGCGCTGGACGCTCTTCGGCTCGCTGGAGATGTAGCGCAGCCACGTGTCCTTGAGGGCTTCGAGTCGGGACCGCACATCGTTCAGTGCGGGCTCCAGCCAGTCCATGTCGAATTCCATCAGCCCCGGCAGGTCCGGCTCGGGGAAGAGGCTGTCGAGCTGATAGAACTCCTTGATGTCCCTGATGCGTGACGTGGCCGGCTTGCACTTGGCCATTGCGAAGAGCAATTCCCGCAGCAGCGCCTCGCTGTTGTCCATCGATCCCGACGCGAGATCGCGCATATGGGTATCGATCTTGCGGTACAGCACCTTGGTATTGGCCAGCCAGTCCGGCTCCGGCCCGTTGAGCAGGCCGTCGATCAGGCCCACCGCAACCCACCACAAGGCGCGCGGCTCGGGCAGATGCGGAGAGATCTGATGCAGCGCGTCGAGCGCCTGCCGCATGTCATGCAACCCGGCGGGCTGATTGCGGAGCCACGCGAGGCCCCCGCGCTGAAAGCGGGCGCGCTGCGACTGCAGGAACGGCGCCAGTTCCTGCTTGGTGAGGACTCTCGGGCTGGTGTGGGAAGGCGCCTGCAGCGTCAGATCGGGGAAGAAGAGATCCTTCTCCGAGGCATCGGACTTGCCTTGCAGCGTCGTCAGCTCGTGATATATGGGGTAGAGCCGCAGCGGCACGTTGGCCCGGCCCCGCGAGAGGTCATCGATGAACTCCTTGAGGGCGAGCACCGCGCGGTCGATCACTCCGACAGCCGCTTTGCTCGGCTTTCCGGTGCCCAGCCCGGAGAAGCCGCCCTCGATCGCTTCACAGAACCGGGTTGCACCCGACAGGCCCACTATGCGCAGCGCGCCGCTCACCTGGTGCAGCTGGTTGGGGCACACGCGCAACACCGCCGCGTCGTCGGGGGCGGCCGAAAATTTCTCGATGCTGTCCCTGACGACCTTGAGTGCGTGGTCGACCTCGGCCTTGATCCAGGACAGCAGGGTGATGGGGACGTTGGCCATGGCCGTGGTTAAGCGAGCTTGAAGCCCGACACGGAATTTTTCAGACTGTCGGCAAGTGTGGTCAGTTTCTCGGCGGAGGATGCGGTCTTGCGCGTGCCGTCCGTCGTGAGCTGGGTGATGCCCAGGATCGTCCGCATGTTGGTGGCGACCCGGGTGGCGTTGTCGGCCTGGCGTTGCGTCGCGTTCGAAATCGAGCTGATCAGTTCCGACAGCTGGTTCGAAACCTGCGAGATCTCACGCAGAGCCCGGTCGGCTTCGTCCGCGGTTTTCGTGCCCTCGACCACGCCCTGAGTGCTGCGCTCCATGGCGTCCACCGCATCCTGGGTGTCGCGCTGAATGCTCTTCACGATTGCCCCGATGTGCTTGGTCGCCTCCCCGGAGCGCTCCGCGAGCCGCTGCACTTCCTCGGCCACCACCGTGAAGCCGCGTCCCGCCTCGCCTGCGGAAGCCGCCTGAATCGCAGCGTTCAGCGCGAGCACGTTCGTCTGCTCGGTGATGTCCGAGATGAGCTGCACGATCTCGCCGATCTCCTGCGAGCTTTCGCCCAGACGCTTGATCCGCTTGGAGGTCTCCTGTATCTGGTCGCGGATATCGTTCATGCCGCGGATGGCGTTCTGCACCGCCTCGGCGCCCTTGCCGGCGGCGTGCAGCGATGACTCGGCCACCCGGACCGAGTCGCCCGCATTCTTGGATACCTCGTTCATCGATTGCGCCATCTGTGTCACCGACTGGCCGGTGCCCTGGATCTCGACCGCCTGCTTCTGGGTGGCCTGGAGGAGCTGGCTGGAAATAGTCTGGGCTTCCTGCGTGGCGGAGGTAACCTGTTGGGCGGCGCCGGTGATGTCGGTCACCAGCCGGCGCAACTCATCGATGGTGTAGTTGATCGCGTCCGCGATAGCCCCGGTGATGTCCTCGGTCACCTTTGCGCGCACCGTAAGGTCACCGCTCGCGAGATTGCCCATCTCGTCCAGCAGACGCAGAATGGCTTCCTGGTTGGCGCGGTTCTGCCGCTCGCTTTCCTCCGCGCGCCGCCGGCTGTCATCCAGATACACCTTTCCCATCAGCAACAGGATGAAAAGCGCCAGCACCGAGACCACGGTCAGCAGGACAAAGTTGACGCGTCGCCCGGCAAGTTCCGTTTCGTAGCTGTCGTTGAGCTTTTCCGAGGCGAGCAGCAGGGCCTCGCTGTCGTTGAACATCTCGCGGCTCGCGCGCTTCGCATTGACCAGCCGCTGCATGTTGCCGAGGATGTTGCTCACCGCGCTCTGGTATTCCTTGAACCCGGCTTCAAGCTCGCCGAGCTTGGCCTTCATCTCGGGATCGGTCACCTGCGTGATGCGCAGGGTGTCGCTGCCCTTGAGCAGGCCCTGCAGCGTGTCGCGGAAGGTGTTGGTGTCCTTGCCCAGCAGGAAGGCCACCTCCGGGTCGACGATGTCACCCGAGAGCATGATGTTGGCGTTTTTCGACATGCGCTGCGTGAGCATCACGAGCTGACCGGTGGTCGCGTTCTGGCGCGCGGAGGCGCCGGACTGCACGCTCAACGTGGTGATTTCTTCGGTGAGGTCTAGCAACGCCGGATTGTTGGCGTTGATCGCTTTTACCGACTCGCCCAGACCGACCAGGTTGCGCTCTTCGGCGATCACGAGCCCGGCGTTGCGCTCGGTCTTGCGCCACTCGCCGTCCAATGCGTCGAGCGCGGGCCGCACGCGCTCCGACGTGGGGGGCAGATCGACGCCGCTTGCCGTGCCGCCCGTGCTGAGCAGCTTCACCAGGCCGGCGAATTCGTCGCGGCTTTCGCGCAACTGCTTGAATGCGTCCCGGTTGCCCTGCGACGCCTGTTGGGCGGCCTTGGCGAGGCGCTGCGACAGCATGCGGATTTTTCCCACGCTCGCGACGTAGATCGTGGCGAACGTGGCCTGACGCGCATCGATCGCCACGATGATCCCGTCTATCGCCAGCAGTACGATGAGCACCACCGACAGGATCTGCAGCTGTTTGCCCACCGATAGGTGCCCGATGAGCGGCAGCGGCGCACTGAATATCCTGCCCCGACCGGAAGACGACTGCGCGCCACTCGCGGCCGTATCGGTCGCCTGCTTCTCGGCGGGCTTTGCATCGCCGTTACGGCGGAAGATCGGAAGCCTGAGCGCGCCTATGTTGAGTGCCATAAATCCCCCTTGATTCGTTGTAACCTGAGCCTGTTGCCGAATTTTGCCGCGCCTAGCGGCCCTGTTACCGCAGGAACTTGCCGTCGCGGGCGATGATCGTCAGGTCGACGAATTTCGACCCCGCGTGATTGGTCGGTGAATAGCTGACGAAGAAACCGCCAACGTCCACGTTCTGCATCTTTTCCATCGCGTCTATGAACTTCTCGCGCGTGAGATCGCGCCCGGTCCGGCGGAGGGCCTCGACGACCACCTTGGCCACCAGGAATCCCTCGATTGCGCTGAAGTTATAGTCCTTGTTGCCGGCCTTCGCCGAGAGCTGCTGGTACTCCTTGACGACGGGCAAGGACGTGCCCCACGGGAAGGGGACGACCTGGGAGATGCCGACACCTACGCCGTCCTTGCCGAGATCGTCGGAGAGCGCCTTGCTGCCCACGAAGGAGACGTTGTAGAACTGCGCGGCGCTGTTGGCTTTCTTCATCTGCCTGATGAATTCTGCGCAGGACTTGTAGGCGCTGATCATGACCACCGCGTCGGGCTTGGCCCCGTTGATGGTCTTGACCGCGTTTTCGACCTTGATGGTGTTGCGCTCGACCGTGCCCATGCTGGAAATCTTCAGGTTGCGCTTGGTCATCGCTATTTCGGTGCCCTTCAACCCCGCCTGACCGTAGGCGTCGTCTTGGTAGAACACCGCGATGCTTTTGCCGCCGGTGGAAACGATCTGCTCGACGATTTTTTCCGTTTCGTCGTAGTAGCTCGCACGCACGTGGAAGATATAGCGGTTGAACGGCACCCGCAGCGCCTCGGCTCCCGTGAACGGGCCGATAAAGGGGACCTTGGCTTCGGTGAATACCGGTACTGCGGGAACGCTGGTAGGCGTGCCTACGTACCCGACCAGGGCGAACACCTTGTGCTCCTCAATAAGCTTCTTGGTGTTGGGTACGGTGACCTTCGGTTCGTACTGATCGTCGAGCGTGATCAACTCGATCTTGCGCCCGTTCACACCGCCCTTCTCGTTCACGTGATCGAAGTACGCCTTCAAACCATTGCGCATCTGGATTCCCAGCTGGGCGGCGGCGCCGGTCAGGGCGACCGACTGGCCGAGCACGATGGTGTCGTTCGTGACCCCGTGTTCCGCTGCGGGCGCGGCTTGCGGAAACGCAAGGGCAAGAGCACTGAGTACCCCGCAAAAAGCAGATCGAAACATAAGCCCTCCTCCTACTTATCGTGAATCAGATCGACAGTGGCACGTCCTCGTCGGCCGGCCCCCGTAGCAAGTCTTTTTGTTCTCTCACCTGACGATTTCCAATGTCCGATTTCATGAGCCGACGCCGAGAAAATCCGGATTCTGGATGAGTTGGGGGAGATCGAGCTCCTTCCACGGCTTGCCGTCCGTATCGGCGTATTCGGCCTTGATCCAGGGTGACCTGTTGCCGTTTACCGCCCGAACCTGCAGCTGCTCGAGGCTGCGCAGGCCCAACGAGCGGTTCACCAGAAGCGCAGACGCGGTGCGAAAGCGCTCGCCGACAAGGAGCAGCCGTGCCTGCTCGCCGATCGTCACTTCGTCTCCGCCGAGGAAGGCGGGAAAGTCGACGACGCTGTAGAGGCGGCCCCGGATATTGGTCACGCCCTTGAACCAGGCGTGGGTCAGCGGGACGGGCGTAATCGCCGGTACCGGCAGAACCTCGCCCGCGTCGATGAGATCGACGAGCCAGCTGTCGTTGCCGACCTGGAGCCCCAGCTTGGAGCGGGTATGGGCTGTAACCTGGGCGCTGCGCAGGCGCGCCACCAGGCTGGTTTGATAATCCCGCAGTGAGGTCCGTTGTGCCATTATCCGAGACTTGAAATTTTCGCGAGCAGTTCGGCCGAATTGACCGGCTTCACGATGTAGTCCCGGGCGCCCTGCCGCATGCCCCACACCCGGTCCGTCTCCTGGCCCTTGGTGGACACGATGATTACCGGAATGTGCTTGGTGGCGTCATCCTTGCTGATTGCGCGCGTTGCCTGGTAACCGTTCTGTCCGGGTAATACAACGTCCATCAAAACAAGGTCCGGCATTTCCTGCTTCACCTTGGGGAGCGCTTCTTCGGCACTCCCGGCCGTGGAGACGCTGTAGCCGTTGCTCGACAGTATGTCGGCCAGAACCTTCCGGTCGGTAGGCGAGTCTTCTACGACGAGGATCTTCTTAATTGGCATGCGTCAGCGCCTTTCCAAATTAGTCGTTAAGAAACGGCGGATGGCTTGATATATTCTTCAACGGCTGCGACCAGCCCTTCTTTAGTAAAGGGCTTGGTGAGGTAGCGGTCCGAGCCGGCAAGCCTGCCGCGTGCCCGGTCGAATACTCCGTCCTTGCTCGAAAGCATGATGACCGGAGTGGCCTTGAGCGTGGGGTTCTGCTTGATCAGCGCGCAGGTCTGGTAGCCGTCCAACCTGGGCATCATGATGTCGACGAAGATGACTCGTGGCTGGTGATCGCTGATTTTCGCGAGGGCGTCGAACCCGTCCTCGGCCAGGATCACTTCATAGCCTGCCTGGCGCAGAAAGATCTCCGCGCTGCGCCGGATGGTGTTGCTGTCATCGATGACGAGGACCTTAACGGAGCCCGTCGCTGAGTCGTTCACGGAGACTGCTCCCCCCAATGATTGGTGAAAACTGCTCGTAATCGGTAGCATCGTGCTACTGGGGACGTCGCTGTCCACCCCCCTAGGCTCTATTTTGCTGATCAACCGTGGAACAGGACGGCTGTCGCCAGCATCTTTTTACGTGGTACTGGAATAAATTCAAAATCCAAGAAAATGTTTTCCCGTCCAGCTGTTATCATGTGTTCTTGATGTTAAATGATACATATCGCCACGTAAAAATCAAATGCTTCGCCGCCCGGCTCGAGCGGTGGCCGAGAGCAAAAATCGAGCCACTTAGAGGCGTCCGGGGACAAAAATTAGCGATTTCGCTCCCCCTCAAGGGCCTTCCACGACGTACCGCCCGCTCGTAGCCAGCT
The DNA here is from genome assembly GCA_035259205.1 of Burkholderiales bacterium. GTDB lineage: Bacteria > Pseudomonadota > Gammaproteobacteria > Burkholderiales > SG8-41 > SG8-41. The sequence continues at coordinate 6,900 of DATFWO010000233.1, forward strand.
TACCTATGTCCCCGATTATCGGAAGAAATCGCAGGAACTTTAGGGTCTCGGGGCGCGGGAGCTGGCGCAAGTTGCATGCCAGGGATGGAGCTCGGACTACTGGGCCCGAACGAAGGCGCATGGTTCTGATTCCTTCCGTCAATGCCTGCGGGCGCCCTCCCAGCGAGCAGGGCGGCGCCGTTTTTTCGACGAGAACGTACCGGCGTTCGTCGTTCCTGAAGACTACGGCGGGATCCGGGTCGACCACCGCGCTCGTTTACACCGCATAATTGACCAACCATGCCCGACTTCCGCTACGCGCACGCCGCCGCCGCCGACTGGCGGGAAGCGACCGAATCGTGCCTTACCCAGCTGGGCCCGGGTGCCGCGAGCCTGGGGTTTCTCTACTTGACCGATGTGCTCTCCGATCACGCCGGGGACATACTCGCAGCGCTCAAGAGGAAGACGGGCGTAGCGCATTGGGTCGGCACCGTTGGGATCGGTATCTGCGCCACAGCGCGGGAGTATCTCGACGAGCCCGCGCTCGCCGTGATGCTCGGCGACTTCGAGCCCGGATCGTTTCATGTGTTCTCCGGGGTCGCGAGCGGGACCGACGTGGACACGATAGCGTTGAAATGCGAGAGCGCTCCTGCCAACTTCGCCATCGTGCATGCCGATCCTCATAACGCACGGGTGGTCGATCTGGTGACGCGCCTCGCGGGCAAGGTCGAGAGCGGATTCCTGGTCGGCGGGCTCACCAGCTCGCGGCGCCAGAATCTCCAGATCGCCGACGCGGTGATCGAAGGCGGTTTGTCGGGGGTGTCGTTTTCCGACGGGGTTACGATCGCAACGCGCCTTACCCAGGGTTGCTCGCCGATCGGCCCAAAACATGTCGTGACCGCGTGCCAGCAGAACGTCATCATCAGCCTCGATGGCCGGCCCGCCCTCGATGTCTTTCGAGAAGATATCGGCGAGACCCTCGGGCGCGACCTTAACCGGATCGGAGGACACGTATTCGCAGGTCTGCCGATACCTGGCAGCGACACCGGCGACTACATGGTGCGCAATCTCGTGGGGATCGACCCGGCGAACAAGCTGATCGCGATCGGCGAGCTGCTGCAACAGAACGCGAGCGTCCTGTTCTGCCGGCGCGATGCCAAGACCGCGCAGGAAGACATGAAGCGCATGCTGGAGAGCATACGAAAGGGTATGTTCACGCAGCCCCGCGGGGGGGTCTACTACTCCTGCATCGGGCGCGGCGCCGGCCTGTTCGGACCCGACTCCGAAGAGCTCAAGCTGATCAGGGAGGCGCTCGGAGAATTTCCCCTGGTCGGCTTCTTCTGCAATGGCGAGATCTCGCATAACCGGCTCTATGGCTATACAGGCGTGCTGACGCTGTTCATGTGATATGGATGCGGGCCTCGCGGGGGTTGCGGTGTGGCTTCCTTTCACGTGGGCGGACACCATCGCGCTCGCGCTGTTCGGGGCGCAGTGGTTCGGGTATGGCTGGTACGCCGATTACAGCCGAACGCCGCGCCCGCGGCTCGGCATGGAGATGAACCGCTACGTGCAGGAGTGGATGGCGCGCATGGTGGAGCGCGACAACCGCATGCTGGACGTCAACGTAATGCGCAACCTCATGCGCAGCTCGCAGTTTTTCGCCTCCACGACCATGCTGATCCTCGGCGCCCTGGTGGCGCTCATGGGCTATGCCGAAACCGCCGCAAAGCTCGTGGCGGAGCTGCCGTTCGCGCAGCAAGTGTCGAAGCGGCTGTGGGAATACAAGATCCTGCTCCTGCTGGTGATATTCGTGTACGCTTTCTTCAAGTTCTCGTGGTCGATTCGCCAGTTCGGCTTATCCTCGGTGCTGGTGGGCGCCACCGCCAAGGGACCGGCCGACCCCGCGCAACATGCTGCCCACATCGAGCGGCTCACCTTAATCACGGGTTTTGCAAACCGCAACTTCAACCAGGGCCTGCGCGCCTACTATTTCGGCGTGGCGGCCCTCACGTGGTTCTTGAATCCAATAGTGATGATCGTGGTCACGCTGGGCGTGGTTTACGTCCTGCATCAGCGAGAGTTCCGCTCGCTCACGCTGGAAGCGCTGCGGCCGCGCTAGATGCGGGTGGGCTCGCCCATCAAAAAGCCGACCCATGTTGCTTCAGGAACTCGATCTCTTCCGAAGTGGAGGTCCGTCCGAGTATCGCGTTGCGATGTGGGAATCGCCCGAAGCGCTCGATGATGTCGCGGTGGCGGCGGGCGTAGTCGGTGTAGCCGTCGTATTCCTTGCGATGTGAGGGCGCGACTTCGGCCGCAAGCCGCTCGAACGAGCGCACCGACAGGCGTTGCAGCTCGAAATCTTCGGCGTGCTCGAACGGTAGATAGAAGAATACCCGTCCGGCCGGAATGAGCTCGAGGTCAGCGCCGTATGCGACGCCGTCGGCTGCCAACTGTTGCGCGACTTCATCCTGGGCATAGGCTCCCGCCTTGCCGCGGTATATGTGCCGCGAGAATTGATCCAGCAGGATAATCTTGGCGAGGCGCCCGTGGGCGCTTTGCGACCACTCGCCGGCAAGTTCGCCGTTTGCGGCGCGCTCGTGCAGGGAGCCGAAGCGTGCGCGGATCACCGCGTCGTAGCGCCTGCCGTTGCCGAACCACATCCTGCGCCTGGAGGGATCAACCGCGCCGTCGGCGCTGCATTTGCCTAGCCAGTAGGCCAGTACTTGCTCGATGTCGTTGCCGGACGGCGACATGCGAATATTCGGCGAATCATGCCTTTACTATCAGGAACGTGGTGCGCTCGTCGCAGCCCGGCGACAGGTTCGCTCCGCATAGCTTGAGGCTGTCTTGGCTAAGTCATTGGCGGGACAAGGGTTTTACGCCTGGCACGGTCGTTGCACGGCCTTTGCGATGCAGTGCCAAATCACTAACTTGAGGAAAGGAAGGGGCACCATGAAGACCAAACTGTTGGCAACGTGCTTGCTGCTCGGTACGGTCACCGTGCTGGGGCCTGTCGCGGCTTATTCCGAGGACAAAGATACCGACCGTTCTTCGCCGAAGGCCTTCATAAAGGATTCGGTGATCACCACCAAGGTCAAGGCGGCCATGGCCAAGGACAAGCAGGTAAGCGCAATGCATATCAAGGTCGACACAGACGACAAGGGCGTCGTCCACCTGAGCGGCAAGGCGAAGAGCCAGGCGGAAGTCGACAAGGCCGTTTCGATTGCCCGTAACACCGAAGGCGTTACCTCCGTCCGGAACGATATTCAGGTTGCAGCCGACCGGTAGCATCCGTGCATAGGCGTCATGCGCATGGCGCCTGACGTCGAAGCAGGAGCCGAGGTCGTTTCTTCGAAATCGACCGCGGCTCTTTTTTTGGGTTGCGAAGGCGGCTTCGAGGATGTTTGCCGCGAGGTCGCTAAGTTACGACCTTCACATCCGTCGTTACTGAATTCGCAATAAAGCATTCCTTATGCGCTTTGTCGTGCAGCCACTCCAGGTCCGCGGCCGCGGGCTGTTTTGAGCCCGAGAATGCGATACGGGGGTGCAGCTCGACGCGCGTGACGGCGAGCTTGCCGTCGGCGTTTTTCTCGACATGACCAACGGCGTGGTCCTCGTAGCTGTCGACCACAAAGCCCTTGTTCGACGCGAGGGCCAGCAAAGTGAGCATGTGACAGCTCGATAGCGCGGCGACGAACGCAGCCTCGGGGTCTACGCGCTGCGGGTTGCCGAGGTACGAAGGCGTGGCCGAGGCGGGCAGCTCCACCCCGTTCTCGAAACGCCAGATGTGGTCGCGGCTGTAGCTCTTGTACCCGAAATCCTTGCCGCCGCGAGACCAGATGATGGTGGCTTTGTGCTGAGACATGACTGGAGGTGGAGCAGTGAAGAAGTGATGAGATTAGACACGAGCTTACCACTTCATTGCTACACCGCTTCATCGTCAAAAGCCGACCGCCTGGCCATCTGTGCGAGGCTCCGAAGCCGCGAGATATCCTTCATCGAGCTTGTAGATGAACTGTCCGCGCCCGAATTCCGTGCTCGCGCGCTCGGCCTCCAAGAGGTGGTGGCCGCGGCGCCGGAGGTCCGCCATCACCTCGGGAACCGCGCCGTGCTCGACGTTGACGGTCAGGCCCTGGTCCACGCGCCAGCGCGGCGCATCGGCGAGCGTTTGCGGATTCTGGCTGTAGTCGGCGAGCCGCACCATCACCTGCACGTGGCCCTGCGCCTGCATCGATCCTCCCATCACGCCGAAGCTCATGATCGGGCGTCCGTTCTGCGTGACGAACGCTGGGATGATCGTGTGAAACGGGCGCTTGCGCGGCGCTACGACGTTGGCGTGATCGGGCCGCAGCACGAAGCCGTATCCCCGGTTCTGCATGCTGATGCCGTCGACCACGATGCCGGATCCGAGACCCTGATAGTTGGACTGGATGTAAGAAACCATCATGCCTGACGCGTCTGCGGCGGTAAGATAGACGGTGCCGCCCGACCCGGGGATACCGTGCCGCGGTGTCTTCGCTTTCTTCATGTCAATGAGTCGCGAGCGGCTTCTGAGATATTCCCTGTCGAGCAGGTCGGTGTTCTTGACTCGCATCGCAGCGGCATCGGACACGTACTCGTAAACGTCTGCGAATGCGAGCTTCATCGCCTCGAGCTGCAAATGCAGGCTGTCCGCGGAATCCACGGGGAGGGCGCCCAGGTCGAAGCCCTCGAGTATGCCGAGCGCCATCTGCGCAGCTATGCCTTGCCCGTTGGGCGGGATCTCATGCAGCGTGCAGCCGCGATAGCCCTGGGCGAGAGGCTCGACCCAGTCCACCGAATGGGCGGCGAGATCGGCCATCGTCATCGCGCCGCCGTACTTCCGGGAGTGGGCAACGATGCTTTCCGCGAGCTCGCCCTGGTAGAAGGCGGCACCCCTCGATTCCGCGATGCGTTTGAGGGTCCTCGCGAGGGCGGGCGCAACGAACTTCTCGCCCGCCCGCGGCGCCCGGCCGCGCGGCATGAAGTGCTCGGCGAAGCCCGGCACGTCTTCCAGATCCGGCGCTTGCCTTGCCCACAGGCGGGCGATCGTGGGGGACACCAGGTAGCCGTCGGCGCCATAGCGGATTGCGGGTTCGAACAGATCGGCGAAGGGCAGCTTGCCGAAGCGCTCCGAGAGCGCCACCCAGGCCGAGACCGCGCCGGGAACCGTAACCGAGTCCCAACCCTTGGTCGGCATCGCCGTCTTCCCCCTGAAACGATCGAACGTCCAGGCTGCGGGCGAACGGCCGGAAGCATTCAAGCCGTGGAGCTTGCTGCCGTCCCACAGGATCGCGAACGCATCGCTGCCAATGCCGTTGCCCGTCGGTTCCACCACGGTGAGCGTGATGGCCGCGGCGAGCGCCGCGTCCACCGCGTTTCCGCCCTTGTGCAGCATGCTCAGTCCGGCCTGTGCGGCGAGCGGCTGCGAGGTAGCAACCGCGTTGCGCGCCAGTACCGGCATGCGCTGGGACGGGTAGGGGAACTGCCAATCGAAGGGTTTCATGCTTTCTTGAAGAACAGGGACTCGCGACCCGCCGTCCGGGCGCTGCGCAAGGGGAAGACTATACCAGTCACCGGTCACTGGTCACCGGTTCTACTGCGGCTCGATGCCCGCCTCCTTCACCACCTTGCGCCATTTGTCAATTTCGCTCCTGATGACGGCGGCGTGCTCCTCGATGGTACTACCGACCGGTTCGGCGCCCTGGTCGACGAGGGCCTTCCGGTTCGCAGGATCTCGCACGGCTCGCGCCAGCGCGTCGTTAAGCTTCTCTGCAATCGGACGCGGAATAGCGGCGGGGCCCACGAAACCAAAGCCGCTGCTCACGACAAATCCCGCGACGCCGGCTTCCTCCATCGTCGGCACCTCGGGCAACGATATGGCGCGCTTTGCGCCGGCCTGTGCGAGCAGGCGCAGCCTGCCCGCGCGCACATGGGGAAGAACGACGGGAATGCTTGCAAACGACGCCTGTACATGGCCGGCGATGAGGTCTATGATGCCGGGCCCTATGCCCTTGTACGGGATGTGCACCAGCTTGATTCCAGCGAGCGAATTCAGGAGCTCTCCCGACAGGTGGCCGACTGCGCCGGGCCCCGAGCTCGAATAGTTGAGCTGTCCGGGGTGCGCCCTGGCGAACGCGATCAGCTCCTTCACGCTTTTTACCGGCAATGAGGGGTGCACGACCGTCCCGGTGGGCACATCGACGATGAGGCCGAGGGGCGCGAAGTCCTTCACCGTGTCGTATGGAAGCTTTCGCATGAGCGAAGGATTGATCATGAAGCTGCCGGCCACGATTCCGGTCGTGTACCCGTCGGGCAGACTCTTCGCGATGATATCGGCGCCCACCGTGCCGCCTGCGCCCGGGCGGTAGTCGAACACCAACTGCTGACCGAGCAGCTCCGTCATCTTCGGTGACAGCAGGCGAAAGAAGATGTCGCTGTTGCCCCCGGGGGCCGCAGGGTTGATCACGCGAATGATCTTCGCCGGGAACGTCTGCGCAATCGCGCTTCCAGCAGGCAATCCGGCGCAGGCCACCAGAGCGATACAGCGCACGCAGACGAGCCCGGGCGTCAGGGATAACGCCATTTTCCATCTCTCCTCGTGTACTGATTTTTGTCAAATCATTCTACACGCCTCGCAGCGCGAATCCGGGTCATCGCTCGCTCGATGATCGGTTGCGCAAGGCAGGCCCAGCTGCTCGCGATTCGGTGCGCTAGCGGTGGAACGGCACTAACGAGCCAGTCCGAGATCGGTGAGTATCGCCTTGAATTGCACGTACTGCGCTTCGAAGTACGACGCGAGCTCGCGGCTGTTCATATAGCGGCCGACGCTGCCGTCTCTCGCGATCTCGCTCTTCCATTCCTCTGCCTGCGTCAATCTCGCGAAGACAGCTTCCCAGTACGCAACCTGTGCGGCGGCCAGCCCTTTGGGCCCGATGACGGGCCGCCAGTTCGTCACCACGATGTCGGCGCCCTGTTCTTTCCACGTCGGCACGGCGGCGAGTGCGCCTTCGAGTCGATGTGGCGCGGCGATCGCCAGCACCCGCATCTTCCCGGATTGGAGATGCGGGATGGCATTGGCTGACGGGGTCACGATCAGACTCACGTGACCGCCCAGCAGCGCGGTCATCGCTTCGCCCCCTGAGCCGAATACGACGACCCGGAGCTTCTTCACTTCGGCGCCGGCAAACTTGGCGGCTAGCGCGGCCGCGATGTGATTGGTGTTGCCCGCCGTGGTGGCGATGCCGATGGGCAGCCGTTCGGGGCCGGACCTGAGCGCTGCCAGGAGGTCCTTGCCGGTCCCGAGCGGCGAATCCGCTCTCACGAGAAAGCCGATGTATTCGTCCGAAAGCATGACGATGGGCGTGTAGTCCTGGTGGCTGTAGGCGCTCTTGCCCGTGATATGGTTGGTGAGAAGCGAGGTGGCCGAGATTTCAAGGTAGTGCGCGTCTCCCGTGTGCTGCTGCAGGTAAGCCTGTGCGATGCTCCCGCCGCCCCCGGGGCGGTTGACCACTGTAACCGTCGCGTCGATCAGGCGCCGTTCCTGGAGGATTCTCTGCACCACGCGCGCCATGCGGTCTATGCCTCCGCCCGGGCTGACGCCGAGCACGATCTCGACGTTACGGGTGGGTTTCCAGCCCGCGGACTGCGCCATGCAAGACCCCGCTGCCGCGATGAGAGCCGCCAGCAGGAGAGCATCGAGCAGGCGTGACGCTTGCGCGGAAGGGAGAATTTCGTGAAGTCGCATCGTGACCGCTTTCAGGGCATGATAGAGACTAGAATTTAGCGTACCCCCTCAGCTCCCACTTCAAGGAACCCACGTCATGGCCGACAATCGCTTGAGCATCATGGGCACCCGGCACGTCATTTCCGCCGGTCACTATCTCGCAGCGCACGCCGGTTTCCAGGTGCTCGAGGGCGGGGGCAACGCGATCGATGCGGGAGTGGCGGCGGGCATCGCGATCGGCGTACTGCAGACCGACAAGGTGAACTTCGCCGGCGTGGCGCCGCAGATCATCTACACGGCGAAGAGCAGGAAGGTGCACTGCATCGACGGCCTCGGCGTATGGCCCAAGGCGATTACGCCCGACTACTTCACGAAGAAGCACGGCGGCAAGATACCGACCGGGGTGGAACGGTGCATCGTCCCCGCCGCTCCCGACGCGTGGATCACGGCGCTCGAGCATTTCGGGACCATGAGCTTCGGCGAGGTCGCCTCGTTCGCCATCCGTTTCGCGCGCGACGGTTTCCCAATGCACCCGATGATGGCCGAGTTCATCAAGAAAAACGAGCAGAACTACAAGCGCTGGCCCGGCAGCCGGAAAGTGTTTCTTCCCAGGGGCCGGCCGCCCGCGGTCGGCGAAGTGTTCCGGCAGCCCGATCTCGGCAAAACCATGCAGTACATGGCGGACCAGGAAAAGAAGGCAGCGCGCAAGGGGCGCAAGGCCGGGCTCAAGGCCGCGCGCGAGGCGTTCTACAAAGGCGATATCGCCCGCGTGATCACGAAGTACATCGAGAAGGAGGGCGGGCCGATGCGCTTCGAGGACTTCGCGGATTTCCGAGTGAAATTCGAACCCACCGTGCGTGCGCGTTTCGACGATATCGAATTGCATTCCTGCGGTCCGTGGTCGCAGGGTCCGGTACTGCCGATGGCGCTCAACATTCTCAAGGGCTACAACCTGAAGGCGATGGGGCACAACTCGCCGCAATACGTGCATGTGGTGACGGAAGCATTGAAGCTCGCCTACGCCGACCGCCACCATCATTTCGGCGATCCACGCTTCATCGATGTGCCGATCAAGGGGCTGCTTTCGGACCGCTACGCCGAGCACCGGCGCTCGCTCATCAGCCTGGAGAAAGCGTGGCCGGAAATGCCGCCCGCCGGCGATCCCCATACGCTCGCCGAGATCGCGCAGCGCTGCGTGCCGGCGCCGGAATCCGACGAGGCGCCGGGTCCGGGGGATACCTCGTACCTGTGCGTGATCGACAGCCACGGCAACGCTTTCTCCTGCACGCCGAGCGACGGTTCCGACAAGACGCCCATCATTCCGGGCGTGGGCGTTCTGTGCTCGGGTCGCGGCACGCAGTCGTGGTCCGATTCTTCGCATCCATGCTCGGTCGCGCCGGGAAAGCGGCCTCGTCTCACGCCCAACCCGGCGATGGCTTTCAAGCACGGACGCGTTTATATGCCCTTCGGCACGCCGGGCGGAGACGTGCAGTGCCAGGCGATGTTGCAGGTGTTTCTCAATGTCACCGTTTTCGGCATGTCCGCGCAGTCTGCGGTCGAGGCTCCGCGCTTCGCCGGCTACAGCTTTCCCGGCTCGTTCGAGCCGCATCCCTACTACCCCGGCAGGCTGCACATGGAGAAGAGCCTCGCCGAGGAATTCGGTGAAGAGTTGAGAGACATGGGGCACAAGGTCTACGAGTGGGATGACCGGACGTGGCTCGCCGGCGCCGTGTGCACCATCGTCGCTGACCACGAGAACGGCGTGTTGCACGGCGGCGCCGACCCGCGGCGTCCGGCGTACGTGCTGGGCTGGTGAGCGTATCCGCCTTTCTGCCGACAACGCCATGACGGCTCGCGGTCCGCGTGTCGTCCTGCTGCTCGGGCTCCTGTGTGCCGTAACAGCCGCGGCCGCTCAGACCGATGCAAAAACGCCCGGCCTCATCCGTATCGTCGTGCCGTTCTCGCCCGGCGGCAGCAACGACGTAGTCGCGCGGGCGATTGCGCCTGTCCTCGCCAAGCGTCTCGGCAACACAGTGATCGTCGATAACAGGCCTGGCGCGGCGGGCGTCGTCGGCGCCGATTCGGTCGCCAAGGCGCCACGCGACGCTTCGGCGATCCTGCTGACGTCGTCGACCTTCCTCACCACCGCGGCGACCCAGTCCCGCGTGCCGTACGACCCGATTGCGGCTTTCGCGCCGGTCGCCATGGTCGCGCAGGGCCCGCTCCTGGTGGCGATCCCGTCGTCAGCGTCCTTCAAGTCGGTCCGCGATCTGCTGGCCGCGGCTCGCGCGCGGCCGGGCGCCTTAAATTACGGATCGGCGGGCGTCGGCTCGGCCGGCCAGATGGCGACCGAGCTCCTCAACGCGGCCGCGAACATACAGATCACCCACGTGCCCTACAAAGGCGCCGCCGAGGCCCTCATCGATCTCGCCTCCGGGCGGATCGATCTCATGATCTCGAACTACAGCTCGCTCGTGCCGCAGTTGAAAAGCGGCAGAGTGACGGGCATCGCCGTGACGTCGCAGCAGCCGAGCCCCGCGTTTCCGGAGCTGCCGCCGCTTGCGGCCACGGTGCCCGGATACGCGATTGAAATCTGGGTCGGGGTGCTTGCGCCGGCCGGCACGCCGGCGCCGCTGATCCAGCGGCTCAATCGCGAGATCAACGAGATCGCCCTGTCGACGGAACTGCGAGCGTTCCTGGAGCCGGACGGCGCCACCGCATCCCCGATGAGTCCTGCGGCATTTGCCGCGCGCATCACGGAAGATCTTGCGCAATGGAAGCGCATCGCCAGCGAGCGAAAGATCACGGTGGATTGATGGACCGGGCATTGCGCGTCATCTGCCCGAACGGGCACCTGGGATTTGCGCCGCTGCGGGTGGAAAGCTTCAGACTGGGCGTGGCGGCCCGGCCGGACTGCATCGCCGCCGACTCCGGGAGCGACGACGTCGGCCCGGTGCCCCTAGGCAGCGATACTTCGACCAGCCCGCTTGCCTGGCAGACGTACGATCTGGAGCAGATGCTGCTGGCGTCGCGGCAGGTCGGCGTGCCCATGATCATCGGTTCGTCGGGCGATACCGGTTCGAACAGCCGCGTCGATCTCTATGTGCGGATCATCAAGGAACTCGCGGCGAAGAATGGCCTGAAGCGATTCAAGCTCGGTTATTTCTACTCCGAGGTCGACAAGGAGGATCTGCGTCGCCGCATGCGCGCCGGAGAGAGGGTGGCGGGTCTCGACGCGCACCCCGACCTCGACGAGACCGAGCTCGACGCCACCGCAAGAATCGTCGCGATGGCCGGCGTCCATCCCTTCCTCGAGCTCCTGCGCCAGGACGCCGATGTGATCATCGGCGGGCGCAGCTCCGACAGCTGCGTGTTCGCGGCGCCCGCGATCCACCATGGAATCCCGGAGAGCCAGGCCTATTACCTTGGCAAGGTGCTCGAATGCGCGTCCTTCTGCGCCGAGCCCTATGGCGCCAAGGAAACGGTGCTGGGCGAGGTCACCGCCGAGGACGTGCGGGTAACGGCAATGAGCCCGGGCCAGCGCTGCACGGTCGCATCGGTGGCGGGGCATGCGATGTACGAGCGCGCGAACCCGTATTTCGAGCACGTGGCCGGCGGCACGCTCGACATGTCCGAATGCCGCTATGAGCAGATCTCCGAGAAGACGACGCGCATCACCGGCGCCCGCTTCAAGCCCGCGGCCGAGTTCCGCGTCAAGCTGGAGGGCGCAGGCAAGGTCGGCGAACGCTACGTGGGGCTCGTCGGCATCCGCGACCCGTACACCATCGCGCACGCGGACGAGGTGATCGCGTGGGCACGCCAGCAGGTGCGGGAACGCTTTGGCGACGACGGTTACGAGCTCCATTACATCGTCTACGGTCGCGATGGCGTCATGGCGGAGCTCGAGCCGATGAAGCGCCGGCCGGCGCACGAGCTGTGCATACTGGTGCAAGGAGTCGCCCCGACCGCCGCCATGGCCGAGGAAGTCTGCATGATCGGGACGCGGCAGATGTTCTACGCGCGGTTGCCGGACGTAAAGGGATCGGCCGGCTCGGTGGCGTTCGCGCTGGACGAAGTCCTGCACGCAAGTGCGGCGTATCGCTGGACTCTGAATCACACGCTGCGCTGCGAGCACCCGCTCGAGCTGTTTCCGACGCACGTGACTTTCGCCGGGTCGTGATGAAAACGCGGAAGCTCTCGGAGCTCGCCAAGACCGTACGCAGCAAGAACGCGGGCGTCGATCTCATCACGTTCGACGTGATCTTCACCGGGCAGGCGGCCTACGAGCGCGTGAAGAAGGCGCGCGTGCTCACCCGGGAAACGGTGGCTCGCCTCTACGGCGTCGCTCCCGAGCGGATCGCGGACTTCGTCGAGTTCGATCCCGCCTGCGCCATCAAATTCACTCTCTACAGGTTGCGGCCGAGCGGCGGTCCGGGGGATCCCGATATCTTCGGCTCGCAGCAGTACGCGCCGCTGCTCGACCTCGACGTGCCGGGCGACTGACGCGGCCTCCTGTCGATGTGGAGGGTTGACAAGCGCGCGGCCGCGGACCGAGGACGCACAAGGCGCAGGGCAGGCTAGAATCGCCCGGTGGAGTCGTCGATTACACTCGCGGCGTCGCTGATGCTGGGATTGGCGCAGCCGGTGTGCGCCGCAAACGTCGCCATAGACGTCGGGCATTACATCGCCAGGCCTGGCGTGATCAGCGCCCGCGGCGTTCCCGAGTTCGAGTACAACCTGCAGCTCGCCCGCGAGATCGACGCGGCGCTGCGGCACGCGGGTCACACGACCCTCTTGATCGGCGATGACGGGCTCGGCGCGGATCTCGGCAAGCGCGCCCCGCGTGCCTCACGCATGGACCTGTTCATCTCGATCCACCACGATTCCGTGCAGCCGCGCTTCCTGACGGATTGGCAGCACGAGGGACAGCCGCGCCTGTACAGCGACCGGTTTGCCGGGTTCTCGTTGTTCGTCTCGCATCTGAATCCGCGCCTGAAATCGAGCCTGAGGTGTGCATCGGCGATAGGCGCCGAGCTGCGGCGCGCGGGCCTCGTCCCGTCGCGATATCACGCCGACCCGGTGGTCGGAGAAAACCGCCCGTTTGCCGACGAGGCGAACGGCGTTCACTACTACGACAATCTGGCCGTGCTCAAGACCGCGAGCGTTGCCGCGTTGCTGATGGAGGCTGGGGTGATCGTCAACCGCGACGAAGAGCTGCGCATGCGCGATCCCGTGGTGCGCGAGAAAATCGCCGCTGGGGTCACCGCCGCGGTGAGCCGGTGCCTGCAAGCCACGCGTGATGAGCCAAGGGTGACGAGTGAACGGCATTGAGGGCAAGACGCCCTGCGAAAGGCGGAAGGCGGAGGGGCCAACCCTGGAGCGAAACAAGGATAGCTTCTTCTTTCTCGTTCCTCCTTCGTCGTTCGTCCTCGGCTGCGCGCTGGCCGCGGCAGTCGGCGCGCAACAGTACCCCGACCGGCCGGTGCGGATGATCGTCGGCTTTCCGCCGGGCGGTGCCGCGGACATTCTGGCCCGGATGGCGGCGCAACCCCTGACTGAAGCTTTGGGTCAGCAGGTTGTCGTGGATAACCGCGGCGGTGCAGGCGGACTGATCGCTACCGAGATGGCCGCGAGAGCACAGGCCGATGGCTATACCCTACTCCTAACCTCGATTCCACACGTCATCAATCCGCATCTCCATCGCAAGGTCGGCTATGACGCGGTGCGGGATTTCGCGCCGATCCTGCAGTTTGTATCCGCTCCGTTGATGATGGCGACCAACACGTCGTTCCCGGTCAAATCGGTGAAAGAGCTCATCGACCTCGCCAGGGCCAGGCCGGGACAGCTCAACTATGCCTCGGGTGGGAGCGGCGCATCGAGCCACCTTGCAATGGAGCTGTTCAAGAAGATGGCCGGCGTGGACCTGGTCCACATCCCGTACAAGGGCACGGGCCCGCTCATCACGGACCTCATCGGAGGGCAGGTGAATGTCACGATATCGAGCGCCGTGCCGCTTTCACCCCAGGTCAAGGCCGGCAAGCTGCGCGGTCTCGGCGTGACCAGTCCCAAGCGCTCGCCGTCCTTTCCGGAGCTGCCGGCGATCGCGGAAACGGTGCCGGGCTACGAGGTCATCAACTGGTTCGGCATCCTTGGGCCGGCCGGCGTTTCGAAAGGCATTGTTACGCGGATCAACAAGGACATGAACGCGGCGCTGGCTGCGTCGGACCTGAAGAGCCGGCTTGCGGCGCAGGGCGCCGACGTGGCCGGTGGCACGCCCGAGGATTTCGGCAGGTTGATCAAGTCCGATTTCGACAAATGGGCGAAGGTAGTGAAGGACTCGGGCGCGCGAGTTGACTGATTTCACCACCACGGGCCGGACGCCGGCTCGGCTGCCTGATCCGCGACGCTACGCGCCCGCGGGGGGCCACCCGTTGGCCGACCTCGCGGCGGACAGCAGCCCGGAGGCCGAGCGCGAGCTCAACGCGGCGGTAGAGCGCCTGCTGGCTGCGCATGCGGACGCCGAAGTTCGGGGCGCCCTGAGCCTCGCTTCCAGCCGTGAAGCGCACGGGCGGCTGTGGGACGTGCTGTGCGCGGCGAGCGAGGGGCAGGGTGGCCGGGACGAAGCCGTCGTCGCCCGGACCTTCGCCCTGCCGCTCGTGATCGTGAGCGGCGCACGGCAAAGCGCCACCGTCGGTGGCGCGCTGGCTGACGTCGCTACGCTCGCGGAAGTCCTGCGGCGGGCCGGAGCGCTCGGCGCGAGCCGCAACCTGGGTTTCAGCAACGCCCTCTGCTCTCTGGAAACCCTTCAACGGCTGCCGCCCAGCACCGTTCGCGACTGGAGCGCTCCGGATGCTCCGGGTAGCTCCCCGCGCGATGTCGCGCCCGAGCCAATTGCGATCCGGGCGGGAGAAGAAGTGCACCTGCGTTTCCTCCTCGGGGCGGCGGTTACGCCGGCTGCGGCTCCCCCGGTACACGAGACGGCGGCGCACATCGGCGCATGGGGCCTGCAGTTTGCGCGCGCGCTGGGCGCACAGATCGCGGTGCCCGGCATCGAGTTGCTCGCCCTTCCCCGGCCGCCCGCCGGCGTGCTCAAGGCGGCGTACACAGGGCGCCGCGCGCAGCTGGAGGTCGCGCTGAATCTTTTCATGAGCAATACCATCAAGCGGGTGCGCGCTGCGGCCGGCGAGCCGGTGGTCGTGGTTTCCGTGCATGAGGCCGGAGACCGGGGAGGGGAACTGCGCGTGAGCATGAGCGCGCCGTTTGACGAGGCCGTACTCGAAGGCTTTCGCTGGCCGCTGCATCCAATCGAGGAGCCGAACGAGATTGCCCGCATGATCGGGCAGTTCGCGGCCGACTGCCGGCTGACCGACGTTCGCATCGTCGACTCCATACAGCCGGAAGGCGGCGCAGCACTGTTCCTGCGTGCCGACGCAGCGCCGCCGCATTCCGGTAGGCATTAGGTTCTCGGTTCCGGCAGTTTTTCACGGCGCCGGGGCCTGGGGCTGACCGACCGCATTGA
The DNA here is from genome assembly GCA_035259205.1 of Burkholderiales bacterium. GTDB lineage: Bacteria > Pseudomonadota > Gammaproteobacteria > Burkholderiales > SG8-41 > SG8-41. The sequence continues at coordinate 22,142 of DATFWO010000233.1, forward strand.
GCGCCCCCTCCGGTGTGGTGCCTCTGAACGATCGCCGCTCGAAGACGACGTAAAGCGTGGGCAGCACGATCAGCGTCAGCAGCATGGCCGATATCAGGCCGCCGATAACTACCACCGCCAGCGGCTTCTGGGTTTCCGACCCGATATCCCGCGACAGCGCCATCGGCAGCAGGCCGAACATCGCCAGCAGACTGGTCATGAGCACCGTGCGCAGTCGCGTGAGCGAGCCCTTGAGCACCGACTCTTCGGGAGGAAGCCCCTCGTTTCGCAACTGGTTGAAGTGCGACACCATGACGACCCCGTTCAATACCGCCTGGCCGAACAGCGCGATGAAGCCGATCGCCGCCGACACCGACAGCGGTATGCCGGTCAGAAGCAGCGCGAAGATGCCGCCGATCAGCGCGAGCGGGATATTGAGCAGAATCAGCACGGCGCTCTTGAACGATTGAAAGGCGTCGAACAGCAGTATGAAGATGAGCAGGATGGAGATCGGAACGATCACCGACAGACGGGCCATCGCGCGCTCCTGGTTTTCGAACTCTCCCGACCAGCTCATCGTGTAGCCCGCGGGCAGCTTGACCTGCTTCGCGACGCGCTCCTGCATATCCGCCACGACCGAGCCCATGTCGCGTCCCTCGATAAAAACTCCGATCGCGATCACGCGTCCGCCGTTTTCGCGGCTGATGTTCATCGAGCCGCCGATGGTCCGGGTCGTTGCGACCTGCGAGAGCGGGATGAAAACCCCGCCGGCCGTGGTGAGCAGGATGTCGCGCAGCTGCGACAGCGACCGCTCGTTCTGCCTGAGCCGCACGACCACGCCGAACTTGCGCTCTCCTTCCCAGATCACGGTGGCTTCGCGGCCTCCCAGCGCGGTCTCGATCACGTCCTGGATGTCCGCAATATTGAGGCCATAGCGCGCGGCCTGCGCTCGGTCGATCTCGATCAGCTCCTGCGGCAGCTCGCCCTGGCGGTCGATCATGGCTCGCGCCACGCCCCGCACATCGGAAATCGCCGCCAGCACCTTCTGCGCGGTGTCGCGCAGCACTCCCAGGTCGTCGCCGAAGACCTTGACCACGATCTGGCCGTCGATCTGCGAGATGCTCTCCAGGATGTTGTCGCGTATCGGCTGCGAGAAGCTCGCCTGCACCCCCGGCAGCCGCGACATCGCCTGGTCCATTTCGTGCATGACATCCTGCTTGCTCACCTTGCGCTTCCATTCCGACTCCGGCTTCAGGTCCACCAGGATCTCCGACATGCTGATCAGCTTCGGATCGGTGCCGTCCTCGGGCCGCCCGGCCTTGTAGACGATGGTATTGATCTCCGGAATGTGCTTGAGCGCATCGCGGATCTTGACCATCTCGGCCTGCGCCTCGCTCACCGATACGCTGGGGTGGAGCGGCACGTTGAGCCACACCGATCCCTCGTTCAGTTCTGGCAGGAACTCCGTGCCGAGCCTGGGAACGACCGCGATGCTTGCCGCGAACGTGCCGCCGGCGACGAGCACGACCAGCAGGCGATGCGCAAGCGCCCGTTCGAGCATCGGCCGGTATACTCCCTTGCACCACGCCACGAGCCGGTTCTCCTTTTCCGGCAGGTTCTTTCGCATCAGGATGTTGCACAGCAACGGCACCAGCGTCAGCGAGAAAACCAGGGAGCACACCAGGGCCGAGGTCACCGAGTAGGCCATCGGCGCGAAAATACGGCCTTCATGGCGCTGCAGGGTGAAGATCGGAATGTGCGCCGCAATGATGATCAGCATCGAGAACAAGGTCGGCCGTCCTACCTCTACCGCCGCGTCGAGGATTTCGTTGAGACGCTCACGCGCGCTCATTTCTCCCCGCCGCTCCGAGAGCCGCCGAAAGACGTTCTCGACCACGATCACGGCCCCGTCGACGATGATGCCGAAGTCCATCGCGCCGAGCGAGAGCAGGTTCGCGGGAATGCCGAGGAAGGTGAGGCCTAGGAAGGTGCCGAGGAGCGAGAGCGGGATTACTGCCGCGACGATCAGCGCGGCACGCAGGTTCCCTAGAAAGAGCAGCAGGATCAGCGTCACCAGCATCGCGCCTTCGACCAGATTGGTGAAAACGGTCTTCAGCGTCTTGTCGAGGAGCCAGGTGCGGTCGTAGTAGGGAACGATTTCGACGCCCTTCGGCAGCACCTTCGCGTTCAGGTGTTGCACGCGCTGCTTGACCGCGGCGAGGACGGTCGCCGGGTTTTCGCCCCTGCGCATCAGGACGATGCCGGTCACCACGTCGGGCTCGCCGTCCTGCCCGATGATGCCCTGCCGCGGGACCGAGCCCTTCGACAGCGTCGCGATGTGACGCACCAGCACCGGCACGCCGTTGCGCTCCGCAACTACGACGTCGAGCACTTCCTCGGGGGCGCGCAGCAGGCCGAGTCCGCGGATCAGGAACTGCTGCCCGCCTTGCTCCACGTAGCCGCCGCCGGCGTTGGAGCTGGCGCGCTCGAGCGCCGAGAACAGCTGCTGCAGGCTGATCTTGTAGTACTTCATCCGGGCGAGGTCGGGGTTCACCTCGTACTGCTTGATGAAGCCGCCGAAGCTCACCACGTCCGCGACGCCCGGTATGAGCCGCAGCTGGCGCTCCACGGTCCAGTCCTGGATCGTGCGCAGGTCGTATTCGTCGTAGCCGTCGCCTCTTACCCGGTAGCGATAGATCTCGCCGACCGCCGTGGACAGCGGCGCGAGCTGCGGCGTGACGTTGGGCGGCAGCTCGGTGTCGCGCAGTCGCTCGAGCACCTGCTGGCGCGCGAAGTACGGGTTGGCCTTGTCGTCGAAGGTAAGGATGATGAACGACAGGCCGAACTGCGTGTGGGAGAACATGCGGATCGCGTTCGGCATGCCGGCCAGCGCGATCTCGATCGGGAGGGTGACCTGCCGTTCGACTTCCTCCGCCGCGCGTCCGGGGAAGAGCGTGATCACGGTCACCTGAGTGTCCGTGACGTCGGGCAGCGCTTCCACCGGCAGCTGCTTGAAGGCGGCGATCCCGCCGCCGATGAAAAGGAGTGTGCCCAGCAGGACGAACAGCGGCTGGCGCAGCGCAAGCGCTACGATGCGGTCGATCATCGCTTCGCGGTCCGAAGAACCGGCATCGCCCGGGTCATTTCTGCACGCGGCGCGGCTGGATCAGCTGCTGCAGCATCAGCGTGCCTTCAGTCACCACGCGCTGCCCGTCCGCGAGTCCGTCCACGACGGCGACGGAGCCGTCCTTCTCGTCTCCGACGCGAATTTCGCGGCGGGTGAATTTTCCGCCGCCGTCGTCGACGAACACGAAGTGCTTGTCGCCCTGGAAGAAAACGGCCTTCGATGGGACTTGCAGCTGGATCGGGCTCTTGCCGAGCAGCTCCGCCGTCACGAACATCTCGCCCTTCAGCCGATGATGGGAGTTGTCGAGGCTCGCGCGTATCCGTATCGTGCGCGTCGCCGGGTCCAGGAAATCGGAGATGGACTCGACGCGCGCCGTGAAGTCCTCGTCGCGGTATACCGGGGAGCGCACGCTGATCGTCTGCCCGAGCTTCACCGCGGGAAGATCCCGCTCGGTCGCATCCAGCAGCACCCACAGGTAATTCGGGTCCGTCACCACAAACAGCGCGGGGGCGTTGGAGAGCATCTGATCCGGGCGCAGCTCCTGCCCGGGATTGATGTTCTTCTCGACGATCGCGCCGGTGATCGGGCTCGTGAGCGTGTAGGTCTGGTCCACGCCCTTGCTGTCGGAACCGTAAAGCCGCAACCGCTCGCGGGTGCGCGCCAGCTCGGCCCGCGCCCGCGCTTCGTCCGCCTCTGCGGCCTGCAGATCCTTGCGTGGGGCGACACCATTCTGTTCGAGCTCCTTCAGCCGCGCGAGATTCTTTTCCGAGAGCGCGAAATCGCTTTCCGCCCGCCGCGCGTCGGCCTGCGCCTGGCCGAAGTCGGGCGACGCGATGACCGCCAGCGCCTGGCCCCGCTTCACGTGGTCGCCGGGTTGCACCAGGATGCGCGTCACGCGGCCGGCGAACGGCGTGTAGATACGGACGGTCTTGTCCTCGTTCCACGTCAGCCGGCCGTTGAGACGGTACATGGGAGTCGGAGCCTGGGCGAGCGGGATCGAGCCGAGCTTGGCGAGCATTTCGCTGCCCTGTGGAAAGACGACGCTCTCGCCCTCAACTTTAGGTCCGACGGCGGCCGGCTGCTCGCCCTGCCTTCCGCAGCCGAACAAAAGGATTGCCGCCAGTGTTGCACACGGGATCCATGTCCATGCCGCAAATATGCCTGCCATGTCTCTGGCGTCACTCATGATTTACCAGTTTACCCCCCCTGACTCGACGGCGGGCCGTCAACAGGACTATCGCTCCCGAATGTTCGTGCTGTCGTCTGCGGCCAGTATCGGAAACAGCGCCGGCAGCAGCAGCAGCGTGAACAGCGTCGCCGATACGATCCCTCCGACGATCACCACCGCAAATGGGCGCTGCGTTTCGGACCCGATGCCGTGCGACAGGGCCGCAGGCAGCAGCCCCAGCCCCGCCATCAGGGCGGTCATAAGAATCGGCCGCAACCGCAGCACCGCTCCTTCCAGGACCGCATCCGCCATTTTCCTGCCGTTGCGCAGAATTTCGAGGAACTGCTCGACCATGATGACGCCGTTTTGCACCGAGATTCCCGCCACTGCGATGAAGCCCACCGCTGCTGACACCGACAGGTGCAGGCCACTGATGGCCAATCCGGCCAGCCCGCCGATGAGCGTGAATGGCACCATCAGCATGACTACCAGCGCCGGCCTTATCGAACGGAACACCCAGAACAACAGGATGAATATCGACAGCACGGAGAGCGGGATGATCACCTTCAGGCGGGTTACCGCGCGTTGCTGGTTCTCGAACTGGCCGCCCCACGTCATCTGGTAGCCGTCGGGAAGGCGTACCTGGTCATCGACTTTCCGCATCGCTTCGGCGACGAAGCTGCCCTGATCGCGGCCGAGCAGGTTGCACTTGATCGCGACGTCGCGGCCCCCGGCCTCGCGCGACACGCGCGCCGCTCCCTGCCTGACTTCGATGCGGGCGATCGCCGAGAGCGGGATGGTGCCGGAATTGTCGCGGAGCGCGATGGGCAGCTCACCGACGTCGTCGACCGCATCCCGGAAGGATTCGGCAAGCCGCAGCGTGATGTCGAAGCGGCGGTCGCCCTCATAGAAGGTGTTCGCGACAGCTCCGCCGAAGGCGGCCTGGATCGTGGCGTTTACGTCGATCACGTTGATCCCGTATACCGCCATGCGGGCGCGGTCGAGCTGGATGTTGAGCTCGGTCTGGCCGCCGATCTTGAACGCCCCGATGTCGGCCGCACCGCGCACGCCGGCGAGGATGTTGACCACCTGCTCGCTCTTCTGCTCGAGAATCTGCAGGTCTGGTCCGAAGATCTTCACGACGATCTCGCCTTTGGCGCCGGACAGCGCCTCGTTTACGTTGTCCTCGATGACCTGCGAGAAGTTGGTGGGAACACCCGGCAACGTGCGGATTCTCGCCGTCATGTCCTCGATCATCTGTTCCTTGTCCGGGAAGCGCCAGGTGCCGCGCGGGTTGAGATCGGCCATGATCTCGAGATTATTGGGGCCCTTGGGGTCGGTGCCGTCGTCCGGCCGCCCGACCTGGGTCACGATGCTGCGCACCTCCGGATAGCCACGGAGTATCTCCCTTACCCTGCGCTCGACGTTTTTGGTTACTTCGATCGACGTCGAGGGCGGCAGGGCGATGGTGAGCCAGATGTTGCCCTCGTCGAGCTTTGGCAGGAACTCGCTCCCCAGTCGGGGCGCCAGGGCGAGCGCAGCGCACAGCGCCGCGACAGACCCTGCTACGACGAAGACGCGTCGCCCGGGGATCCGGGTCAGCACTTCGCGATAGCGGTCCTGGAGCCAATGCATCCAGGCGCTGTGCCGGTCCCTGATGTCGGAGTGCTGCAGGGAATAACTGATCAGAGCCGGGACCAGCGTCAGCGTGAGCAATATCGCCCCGAGCAGGGCGAACGAAAGGGTATAGGCCATGGGCGAGAAGATCTTTCCCTCGACGCGCTGGAACGTGAATATCGGCAGGAAGGCGAGGATGATGATCGCTTTCGAAAACAGGATCGGGCGGCCCAGATCGATCGCGGTGTTCTTGAGCGTATGTATGCGCCAGCCGTATCCTGCGTGCAGCGGATTGCCGTCAGCCGATCCGAGCGTAAGCCTTACCATGAGTGCCTCAACCAGTACCACCGCGCTGTCGATGATGATCCCGAAATCCACCGCGCCGAGCGATATCAGGTTCGCGGCTACGCCCCGCGCATCCATCAGAATGAACGCGCACAGCAGCGATAGCGGGATGATCACCGCGACGGCCAGCGTGGTATGCCAGTTCCGCAAAAACAGGAGGAGCACGCCGACCACGAGCGCGGCGCCGAGCGTGAGGTTCTCGGTGACGGTGCGCACCGTGTTGTTGACGAGCTGCGTCCGGTCGTAGTACGGGACGATACGCACGCCAGGCGGCAGCTTGCCCGCGACGCGGGCGATCTCCGCTTTCAGGTCCGCGACGACCGTCGTGGCGTTCTGCCCCTTGATCATCTGCACGATGCCCTGCACGATATTGTCCCGCTCGTTGTACGCGACGATGCCGGAAAGCGGACGGTCGCCCACCGCCACCTGGGCGACGTCGCCGACGAGGACGGGCCGTCCGCCACGCGATGCGATCACGATCCGGCTGATCTCGTCCACGCTCGAGATCAGGCCGATGCCGCGCACGACGAGCGCTTCGTCGCCCCGCTTGAGCAGCCCCCCGCCGGTGTTGGCGCTGTTGGCTGCGATGGCCTGAACGACCTGGTCGATCGTCACGGCGTACTTGCGCAGCAGGAAGGGATTGGCGCGGACCTGGTACTCCTTGATCGCCCCGCCGAATCCCACGATATCGGCGACTCCCGGCACCTGACGCAGCGTCGGACGCAGCATCCAGTCTTGGATCGCGCGCACTTCCCGCAGCGGCATGGTTGTCGGCGCATCCAGGACGTAGCGGAAAATCTCGCCGACGGCGTTGGTGAGGGGCGCGAGCGCCGGCTGCATGCCCGGCGGCAACACGACGTTCTGCAGGCGCTCCAACACCTGCTGACGCGCGAAGTAGTCGTTGGTGTTGTCGGCGAAAGTCAGGGTCACGACCGACAGCCCGGTAATCGAGACCGAGCGCAACTGGGTGAGCCGGGGAACACCGCTCATTTCGCGCTCGATCGGCAGGGTCACCGTGCGCTCGACTTCCTCCGGTGCCTGTCCCGGGACCTGCGTGATCACCTGTACCTGCACGTCCTGCACGTCGGGGAAGGCCTCGACGGGCAGGGCTTTCCACGCGTTCCAGCCGGCGATGGCCAGCGCCGCCGCGATGAACAGCACGAATACCCGTTGCTGGAGCGCGAAGGTGATGAGCTTTTCGATCATGCGTCGCGATCTGAGATGCCGACGCAGGGACTGCGCGGCTCAATGTATGCCCGCGATTTCGGCATTGAGCAGCAACGAGCCGCCGATCACCACCCGTTCGCCTTCGGCCAGGCCGTCCTTGACGTAGCTCTCGTCGCGGCCCTGAAGGCCGAGCACGATACGCCGCCGCTCGAACGTTCCCGGCTCCTTCTCGACGAACACGTAGCTGTACAGGCCCTGCGTGACCAGAGCGGCGTTGGGTATCCTGGGCAGCTTCCGGCGCTCGTCGGCGATGGGCGTCACGCGCGCGTACATCTCGGGCTTCAGACGGCGCCCGGCATTGTCCACGACGCAGCGCACCGGCACGCGCCGCGTCGCGGGATCGAGGACTTCACCGATGGCCGCGATCTGTCCCCAGAAGTCCCCCCCGGGATAGGCATCGACCTCGATCAGGACCTTCTGTCCCACGGACACCTTGCCGAGATATTTTTCGGGCAGGTCGATGATGACCCACACATGGGCGGGGTCGGTGAGGACAAACAGCGGATCCGGCGCATCGGGCCTCACCTCGTTGCCGGGATTTACTTTGCGTTCCGCAACGACTCCCGCGATCGGCGCACGCAGCACGAACTCCTCCCCCTTCGTGCGGCCGCGGCCCTGAGTGAGATTCGCTAGACGTGACTGCGCGCGGCTGTGCTCCACGTGGGCCTGCCTCAAGTCGGTCAGCGCCGTCTCCAAGTCCTTGCGCGCCAGCACTCCTGCATCGAACAGCGTCCTCGCGCGCTCCGATACCGACTCTTTCTGCCGCAGATCGGCCTCCGATTTTGCGAAGTCCGCGAGCGCGCTTCCGAACTCTGGGGAGTCGAGCCATGCAAGGGCCTGCCTACGCTGCATGGGGTCCCCGGGGCTCGCGCCGATACGCACGACGCGTCCCGCGACTGGCGAGCTCACACGCGCCGTGTAGTTCTCGTCGTACGCCACGCGGGCGTTTAGCGGTTCGAGCAGCGGCTCCGGCAGGGCGGCTACCGCGCTCAGCTGGATATAAGCGAGTTCGGGAGAGTCCGGCGCGTAGTGCAGCAGGTTCGATCCGCCATTTGTTCTCGTGGAAGTCTCAGCGCGGGGCGCCTCCGGCCGGCCGTGGCCCGGGCCGGGGTAGTAGTAATAGGTCCCGAGTCCCGCCGCCGCCAGCGCGACTGCGATCAGGACCGTTCGTCTGCTCATCACGACACTACGCGCTGTTAACGCTCCGGGCGCTCGGTGATCGCCGCCTGCCAGGCCGCGAACGCCTTGGTGTAGTCGGCGAGCGCGCCCGCCGACTCGAGACGTGCGCTGTAGAACTGGCGGCGGGCATCGAGCAGGTCCATCACGCCGATCGCGCCACGGCTGTAGGCGAACTCGGCGCCGCTCGCGGCCTTGTCGGCGGCGGCAAGCACGGCGTCGCGCGAGCGGCGCACGCGCTCCGCGGCCGACTCGAGGTCGCTGCGGGCGCGCGTGATCTCCGCAAGCGCCAGGGCGCGCGTTCGGTCGACGCTGTCACGCGCCGCCGCCAGCTCGCTTTCCGCCTTGCGTATCTCGCCTTCGTAGTTGTAATTCAGGAACAGCGGCACGCTCACGAAGAAGCCGTAGCTGTTATTCGCGCTGTCACCCGGGAACCGCTCGTACTGAACACCGGCGGTGATGTCCCGCGTACGCAAGGCGCGTGCGAGGTCCCGTCCCCGCTCGGCCGCGCTCAGCCGAGACTGCGCGGCGCGGACGTCGGCGCGCGCGTCCACCGTGCGCTCCGTGTCTGCCAGCTCGCCGGGAAGCACGATGTCCGGCCACGGATCGGCGGCTCGAACGCGCGTCGCATCGCGCTCAGCGCCGATCAGATAGGCGAGCGTGAGCTGGGCGCGTGCGAGCTCTGTGCGCGCCATGCGGGCGTCGTTTTGCGCACGCAGCCCATCGACGCTGATCCGGGCGAGCTCCGTCGCCGCAATGTCGCCGGCGTTGAAACGCAGCTGGGCGGCGTCCAGCGTCTTCTGATATGAGGTTGCGGTTTCCGCGGTTATGATGAGCTTCTCCTGAGCCAGCTTGAGATCGTAGTACGCGGAATGCACCGTGAGCCGCTGCTGCCGCTCCACGTCATCGCGTTCCCCGCGGGTCGCCTCGGCGTTGGCCTGGGCGACTTCCGTGCGCAGCTCCCGTTTGTTGCCGCGCTCGAAAAGCTGGGAGAGGCCGATCACCGTATCGGCACGCTTGTTCCACAGGCTGCCGGAGCCGACACCCTGGCTCGGACTGATCTGCGACGTGTTGACGGAAAGCGTGGGATTCGGGCGCGCCTGCGCGGAAAGGGTATCGGCTTCCGCGCCCTCGACGGCGCGCCGCGCACGTTGCAGCTCGCGGTTACGCTCAATGAAATATTTTTCCGCCTGCGACAGGGTGAGTTGCTCGATAGCCGGATCGACCGGAGGCGCTCCGGTTTGCAGTTGCGCGCCCTGCCCGATACCCATGCCGCCAACGAGGCATGAAGTGAGCGCAAGGGCTTGGGAGATTCTACCCATAGACTGTTGCAGCCATTAGCCAGTATCAATGCAGCAAACCCGCTGCGAGGAGCGTTTCAAATCTAGCGAGGCCGCCTTACGGGGAGCTTACGGAAGAGGGCTCCGGGCAGGGCCGTTTGTACCGCGGCAGTCGCCCGGATGTGCTATGTTGAGCCGGTCCAAGATGGGCGCACATGCCGCGCATGATCTGGAGCCTGATAACGTCGATCGCCGTGGCCTACGGTGCGGTGTTGCTCCTGATCTTCGTATTCCAGTCGCGACTGGTGTTCTTTCCCGGGACCGGACGGGAGGTCGCGTTATCGCCGCGAACCTACGGCTTGGCGTACGAGCCGGTCGAAATTCGAACCGCCGACGGGGAGACGCTCCAGGCCTGGTGGGTGCCCGCCGAGAACGCGCGCGGCACCGTGCTGTTCTTCCACGGCAACGCAGGCAATATCTCGCACCGCCTCGACTATCTGGCGATGTTTCACCGCCTGCGCTACTCGACGTTGATCGTCGACTATCGCGGATACGGCAGAAGCACCGGCTCGCCGTCCGAGGAGGGGACCTACCGCGATGCCGAGGCGGCATGGGAGTATCTGCGCCATGGCCGCCTGGCCGGTCCGGGGGATGTAGTGATCGTGGGAGAATCGCTGGGCGGTGCGGTCGCAACGTGGCTGGCGGTCAGGGCCGGCCCCCGTGCAGTCGTGCTACTTTCGACTTTCACATCGATCAACGATCTGGGCGCAGAGGTCTACTGGTTCGTGCCGGTGCGCCTGCTCAGCCGCTTCGGCTACGACAATCTTGTGAATCTCGGCCGGATAAGCGCACCCGTGTTCATTGCCCACAGTCGCGAAGACGATGTCATCCCGTACTCGCACGGGCGTGCGCTGTTCGAGGCGGCGAGGGAGCCCAAGCAGTTCCTGGACTTGAAGGGCGGGCATAACGACGGATTCGTGTTCGTCCGGGACGATTGGGTCGCGCAACTCGGGGCATTCCTCGAGCGCGCCGCGGCGAGATGACGCGGCTGCGAGCCGTGAGCCATGGGCTGCCAAAGCGCGCAGCTCATTAGAACCTATTTCATTCATAGGCACGTGTGCGACGGAGGCGATGTGGGATGCAGGTCGAGGAGGAGAGCCCGAAGCAATATGTCGATATTGCAAGGGCTCCCGACAAAGAGATGCGCCCCTGAGCAGGCGCCTGTCGCCTGCGCTTCGTTCACCTGCCCCATCCCTCCGGGTTGCGGCCAGGGCACGCGGACGGCGGAGCAGTGCCTGCGCGTACACGCGTAGGTGCGACCCGGGAGCGGGCCACAGCGCCGCACTTGAACGCGTGCTTACGCACCTGCGGGGTCGCATCCCCGGAAGAACATCGGGGCCCCTGCTCCTCCCTGCGGCGCGCCGTCTGCGTCGTTGCCCGGCTTGACCATATCGACATATGGCCTGCGCCGTGCGCCTCGCATACGATCCGTCCTGGCCACAACGCATCACGCGCCTATATGTGAAATAGGTTCTACCCAAAGCCCATAGCTGAAGGAGGTTGAAAATGGAACGGCAATTCATCAATCCCGAAGGAATGAACCGGCCGGGTACGTATACCCCCGTTGTCACCGCGCGCGGCGGTAAGACGATCTACATATCAGGGCAGGTGGCGTTGGACGAACGCGGCCAGCTCGTGGGCGGCGGCGACTTGAAAGCGCAGACCGAGCAGGTCTACCGGAACCTGGGCCTTGCGCTGAAAGGGGCGGGTGCGGGCTTCCAGGACGTCGTCAAGATCACCACCTACGTCGTGAACTACAAACCGGAGTACCGCAGTCTGATGCACGAAGTACGCTCGCGCCATTTCTCCCGGGAGAACCCGCCCGCGAGCACCCTGGTGGGGGTCCAGTCCCTCGCGCGGCCGGATATCCTGGTGGAGATCGAAGCGGTCGCGGTGGCGGAGTGAGATCTGCGTTAGCCGATGCCGAGCACCGCGTTGATGCTATCGAGCAGCGCTTCCGGCTTGAAAGGCTTGGTCATGTAGCAGCTCGCCCCGTACGACAGCGCGGCGACGACGTCGTCATGGTTTGCCTTGGCGGTCATGACGATGATGGGCACGGACTTGAACCGGGGGTGCTCGCGCAGCCGGCCGAGCAGGTCGAGCCCTATGATGTCGGGGAGGACCACATCCATGGCGATCACATCCGGGCGCGGCTTGCGATTGAGTCCTGCGACGATCTCATCGCGGTTGACCGCTACCTGGGTATTGAATCCGTTGAGCAAAAGCATGCGCACCGAGACCAGCGTGTTGATCTCGTCGGCGTCTATGATGAAGACGTGATACGTGTCGCCCGAGCTGGGGAGGATCCGGTTGGCGGGGCGGCTGAGTATGTTGACGTAGTAGCCGGCTTCCTTGAGCGCCGGCATACCCGAGAGCGTCTGTCGTTCGGCCTGCTGTTTGAGCTGGATGGTAGGTTGGCTGACGGGCTGGGCGAAGCAGGCTTTCATATCCACATCCGCGGTGAGCGGCTCGATGTACCCCATCGAAACGAGCTCTTCGAGCATCCGCCGCAGGACCGCTTCCGCGAGCTGCGGAACCTTCGACCGCAACTGCGCGAAGCTTGCCTTGGGCTCGACCAGTTGCAGCACCTCTTTCTGGTCGTCCCGGAGCAGGCTGAACTGCGCGGCGATTTCGTTATCGCCGCTTGGCGTCCTCGTGTAAGTCAAATCGTCCGTCATAGAGCTGATCCTTCCGGCTTGCCGTTATAAACTGCAGCCGTCGGGAAATTTATCGCACGAGCCGATACAAGGCAAACTGGCTACAGGCCAGGCAGAGCTGCACGTAGCCCGCGATCGCGGACTAGGCAGCCAAGTTTACAATGGAGAAGCGGGACGGGTGGCGGAGATCGGCGGTGCGATCCGTGGCTGCGATTTAGCCCGTCACGCCTTTTCCATGATGGATTGGGATCCCGACTTTTCCCGGCGCTCGGCGATGTTCGAGCCGTTGCGCGGGTGCGCTTTTGCGGAGGTTGGCGGCGGCTGGCCGGACCTTGCTCAGTTGCAACGCCTGATCGATCGGCGTGTGCCGCCCGTGTGCAACTCAGCGGGCAATCCCTTGCGGCTGGTGCCGCACCGGCGAAGATCACGTGCCTTCGAGGACAAGTACGAGGCGCGCATCTTTCTCAGCGCCGAGCTGCAGATGCGAACGGGCAATTGGCACGACCTCCTGAATCTTCTGGTGTGGATCTCCTTCCCGCACGCAAAAGCCGCACTCAACGCCCGGCATTACACGGCGTTGCGCGCACAGGCAGCCGCAGGCGCGGCCAACCGAGGCCCCGTGCAGGACGCCCTCACGCTGTTCGACGAAGGCGGGGTCATCGTCGCGTCAACCGATCAGGAGTTGACCGGGTACCTGCGGGAATGGAGGTGGAAAGAGTTGTTCTGGATTCATCGCGCACGGCTCCGGGCCTGCATGCGTTTCTGTCTTTTTGGTCACGCTCTATATGAGAAAGCACTCCAGCCCTTCGTTGGAATTACCGGCCGTGGCATCGTGTTGAGCATCGAGCCGCAGCTGCTTGCGCTGCCATTCGGCGAGCAGATCGCGGTGCTCGACCGACTCGCAACCGAGTACATAGCGGATGCGCGTCGTTTCGCTTCCACGCGCGAACTCGCCGTGGTGCCGATACTGGGTGTGCCCGGGTGGTGTGCGGCCAACGAGCGGGAAGCCTATTACGAAAACCAGGACTACTTCCGTCCGGCCCGCGGCGGCATGGCGGGAGACGAGTGATGCACGGCACATGGCGCCGCTCCCGTCACCCCACCGTTCCGCCTGGCGCTTCAGTCCGACGTGAACACGACGACGCGGTTCCGCCCCTGCGACTTGCCGGCGTACAGAGCCCGGTCCGCGTTCTTGGTCAGCATGTTGTAGTGGGGGCCGTGCTCGGGGTACGCTGCGATGCCGATGCTGACGGAGGTCGCGATGGCGGTATCGCCGATACGCAGCGGCTGCCCGGCGATATGCCGGCGTATGCGCTCAGCGACCAGTTCGGCTGCCGCACTGCCGGTTTCCGGGAGCAGGCAGACGAATTCGTCGCCGCCGTAGCGCGCCACCACGTCGGTGCTCCTCAATTCGGCCTTGATGCATTTCACGACGTGCTTGATCAGCTGGTCTCCCGCGTCGTGACCGTAGGTATCATTCACCTTCTTGAGGTTGTCCGAATCGACCATCATCACGCAGGTCGAGCGACTGTGACGCTCGGCAAGGTGGAAGTCGCGTTGCGCGATGGAATTGAAGGCGCGCACGTTGTAGATCCCCGTCAGCTCGTCCGTGTCCGAAATCAGCTTGATCTTGGCCATCGCATTCAGAATATCCGTCGAGAGCATGGTCGTAATGTAGGCAACCAGCAGCATCGGTGCCAGTTGCGCCGCAAAATCGCCCATCGTCAACGTCGAGAAGAAGGCTTTGTCCGTCGAATAGCCGAGCAGGGCGTAACAGGCCGCCACGAGTCCGACTTCGAGCAGCGTGAACCTCTGTCCCAGCGTCAGTGCGCTCGTTACGATCGGAAGGAGGTAGAGGTTAAGCAGGGGGCTGTGGAGTCGACCGGTATGAAAGATGATCCACGTGATGAACAGAATCATGATCCAGGTCTCGATCGCAAGCAGCCGGAGGCTGCGGCGGCGCACGAGATTCAGATGGTGCAGGACGATGATGACGCATGAGAAAGCCGCGACGCCGAGATAGATGGCAAGCCCGTTATCCGTGGTCGTTCCGTGAAATACGTGATAGGCGAGCACCAGTACTACTAGCAGCCACTCGATTTGCGCGATCGTGCGCGAAAAATCCCTGACCTCCGTGGTTTCGAAATCGACAGCGCCGGGCTGGCGTGCCTGTTCGCGCGCCCGTTCATCGGCCGCCTTCATCGGCGTTGGTGGCATTGCGAGACGCCCTCCCGGTGCAGACCGGCAATAGAACCGTTGTTCTTATTGCGTTAAATTCGAAGCTGGCCTGTTGCCACCGAATATTAGTTGAAATACCCCGGGAACGGGAGAGCTATCATAGCGCTCGCATGACGGAACAAGTCACCCTGCCGGTTTGGCTCTTCGTCATCCTCCTGCTGCTTGCGCTGTGGGCAGCGCTCGATCGGCTGTTGCTGCCCGCCGTGCGCTGGTTTTTCCGGCGCAGGGTGAACCGGGTGATACGGGAGATCGGCGTGCGGCTCAACATCGAGCTGCCCCAGTTCAAGCTGACGCGCCGCGAGGTCCTGATCGATCGGCTGTTCCACGACCCCCGAGTGCAGGAGGCGGTGGAACACGAGGCGCGCGAAAGGGATGTGCCCCGCGCCGAGCTGCTTGCTTGCGTCGATCGCTACGCTCGCGAGATCGTGCCCTCGTTCAATGCCTATCTCTACTTCCGCGTCGGCTACTGGCTGGGCAAGAACCTGGCCAAGCTGCTCTATCGGGTTCGTCTCGGCTATACCGATACCGGGGCGATTGCGGCCGTGAACCCGAAATCATCGATCGTGTTTGTCATGAATCACCGCAGCAACATGGACTACGTTCTGGTGGCATTTCTCGCTGCGGAGCGGGTCGCTTTATCCTACGCGGTCGGCGAATGGGCCCGGATCTGGCCGCTCCAGCAGCTGATCCGCTCGATGGGGGCGTATTTCGTGCGGCGCAACTCGGGCGATCCCCTGTATCGCATGGTGTTGCAGCGCTATGTGCAGATGGCGACGGCGGCCGGCGTGCCTCAGGCACTCTATCCCGAGGGAGGCCTTAGCGTGGATGGAAAGCTGCGCCCGCCCAAGCTCGGCCTGCTCGATTACATGCTCAAGGCTTTCGATCCGCACGGTGAACGCGATCTCGTGTTCATACCCGTCGGCATCAATTACGACCGGGTCCTCGAGGATCGCACGCTGCTGAGGAAGCTCGCGGTATCGGCACCGCGGCGCGGAGCGTTCTACGCCGTCGCGAAGGCACTTGCGTTCGTGGCCAACAATCTGTCGCTCATGGCGACCGGCCGCTGGTATCGGTTCGGCTACGCGTGCGTCAACTTCGGGCGGCCGATATCGATGCGCGCCTATGTCGCGGAACGGTCCCTCGATTTCGGCAAGCTGCAAGCGGCGGATCGGCACCGCGAAGTGGAGCGGGTAGCCGGGCTCGTGATGGCGGAGGTCGCGCGCATCATCCCGGTTCTGCCGGTGTCGCTCGTTGCGTCCGTATTTGTGCGGAGCGCGGACGCCGCGCTCTCCGAGCTGCAGCTGAAGTCCGAGGTCTACGGACTCATCCGGCTGCTGGAGGGCGTGGGCGCACACATCTACGTGCCGCGCGGCGATCTCGATTACGCCGTAGGCGTCGGGTTGCGCATGCTGACCTTGCGCCGGATCGTGCAGGAGGAGCAGGGGCTCTATCGCGTGAATCCCGCCGACGGCGCCGTGATCGCGTACTATGCCCATGCCATCGCGCCGCTGATTGCCGCAGCGCAGCGCCGTCAACCGCTCGAAGCCGCGGCGTGATTTCATCTCGAAATCCCGTGCGAACGCACGTCGGCACGTCCGCGAGCGCGGCGCCCTGCGATCCGTGATCGGGCTCCTGCAACGGGTGAGCAACGCAAGCGTGGCGGTAGACGGCACGGTCATCGCGGCGATCGGGCGCGGACTGCTCGTGCTGGTCGGGGTGGAGGCGGGCGATCGCGAGGCGCAGGCGGAGCGATTGGTTGAGCGCCTGCTCGGTTACCGCGTGTTTCCCGACGACGAGGGCAGGATGAACCGTTCGCTCCGAGATGTCCGCGGGGGCTTGCTACTCGTCCCCCAGTTCACGCTGGCGGCCGATACGGATAAGGGAACGCGCCCCGGCTTTTCGACAGCGGCTCCGCCCGAAACCGGACGCTCCCTGTTCGACTATCTCGTAGGGCGGGCGAGAACGGAGCACCCCGAAGTGGCTTGCGGGCGGTTCGCGGCGGATATGCAGGTGACGCTCACCAACGACGGTCCTGTGACATTCTGGCTTCGCGTTACGCCTGACCGTGGTCGTGGACACCGGGAAAGCCTGTAATACAATGAACGTGTGCCGCACCAGTCGGCGGCTGCTGCTGCGCACGGGTTTCGATCGTATTTTCAAGGAGATGGGGTGAGGCACCTATTGAACTGCGCGAGGGCGGCCCCCATCTAACGACACGACCACAACCTTAGGACAGGATACAGCGCACATGAAACGAATCTTCCTGTTTGTAATCACGAACTTTGCCATCGTCGTGGTGCTCGGCATTGCCATGCAGGTGCTGGGCGTTGATCGCATGCTGGCGCAGGAGGGTCTCAACGTCACGGGCCTGCTGGTCATGGCGGCGATCTTCGGTTTTGGCGGCTCGCTGATCTCGCTCGCCATCTCGAAGTGGTCGGCGAAGATGGCGGTCGGGGCTCAGGTGATCGAGGTACCGGCCAACACCACGCAACGGTGGCTGGTGGATACGGTCAAGCGTCACGCCGAAAGGGCGGGCATCGGCATGCCGGAAGTCGCGATCTACGAAGCTCCCGAGATCAACGCGTTCGCAACCGGCTGGAACCGGAACGCCTCGCTGGTGGCGGTGAGCACCGGGTTGCTAGACAACATGAGCCAGGACGAAGCCGAGGCGGTCCTGGGGCACGAGATCACCCACGTGTCCAACGGCGATATGGTCACGCTCGCGCTCATCCAGGGCGTGGTCAATACTTTCGTGATCTTCCTGTCCCGGATCGTGGGCTACGTCGTGGATCGCGCCGTGTTCAAGGTCGAGCGCGGTAACGGTCCGGCCTACTTCGTGACGGTGATCGTTGCGCAGATAGTGCTCGGTTTCCTGGCAAGCATGATCGTGATGTGGTTCTCCCGCCAGCGCGAGTTCCGGGCCGACGCGGGTGGCGCAACTCTTGCCGGACGCCAGAAGATGATCGCCGCGCTGGAGCGTCTCAAGCTCAATCAGGAGCAGTCGACGCTGCCCGAACAGGTCAAGGCATTTGGAATCGCGGGCGGCGGCGGCATCATGCGGCTCTTCATGTCTCATCCGCCGCTAGAGGAGCGTATCGCGGCGTTGCAGTCGGCGCCCGATGCGGGCCGAGTGGCGCCCGTGCGACGCGGCTAGGTCTTATATGGCGTGACTATAGAGCGTGACTGATAAGACGTGACGGTAGGACGTGACCCTGCTTCACGTATCCTCAGTCACGTATCTTCAGTCACGTTTCACCAGTCACGAATCATCAGGGTTTGAGCAGGGGCGTCTTGACGTTGCCGCCAACCGTGAGGTTGCCGCGCGCGACCACGAGGGCTTTCGAGCCCAGCTCCGCGTTGACGCGTCCGGCCAGCTCGCCGTTCGAGCCCACGTCCACGTTGCCGGTCGCATTCATCGCCCCGGAAGCAAGCTGCAAGCGGCGATATGAATAGCCCTTGTCGTTTACGACCGCCGAGCCCGTGAGCGATTCGAAGCGAGTCTTGCCGCCGCGCGCACCGTCGCGCGAGGGGGACTGAACCGCCCGCACGATATCGACGTTGTTCAGCTCGCCGCGCTCGATGCTGAAAGTCGCTTCGACTTGCGGAGCGTCGAACAATGTCTTCAGAGATGCCCCCTGGAACGAGAACGTCGCATTGGTCGTAAGGGCGCCGGTCATCGAGAAATCGCGCGTGTAGGACGCCATCAGCGACTTCATGTCGCCGTTGGCCACACTGAACTGTCCGTCCACCCGTATGCCGCTGCCCCAGCTGGCTTTGGCTGCCCCTTTCAGCGTGCCGCGCCCGCCGACCTTGCCCTCGATGTTCGTGAGGCTCGCTTGTCCGGGCTCGATGACGGCCACGATGTCGACATCGTCGAATATGAGCGCCGGTCCGAGCGGCGCCTGCCAGTTGTGAGCCTGTATGGTTGCGCGCCAGGCCTTGTCCTTGGGACTGAGGTCCGCCCGCAACGAGCTGCTGCTGAGCATGGCCCGCAGCACTGCCCCGTTGTTGCCGATCGAGACGTCGGCGTCGAACTGAGGCATCTCGATGTCTCTGAGCGAGAGCCTGATCGCTTTCAGCCTCACCCGGCGCAGCGTCACCGGCTGGGCTCCGGATTGCGGTTGGACCCAGGCCGGCACCATCGCCAGCGCATCCTGGTCTGCGGCGATCGCCTCCACCTCGATGTCGTCGAGGTCCTTTGTGTCCGAAAGCAGCGCGAGCGGGCCGGCGTTCACGCTGATCTTGTCGATCTTTATTTCCCGCAGTTTGCCGACCGTGACGCGCTCCAGCGTGAGCGTCGGGCTCGGCAGCAGAGCGTAGCGCACGTTCGCGATCGACACGGGCACCCCGAGCCGTTGCGACATGACCTGTTGGGCTCCGTCGATGTAGTTATTGAGGGGTAGCACATGCAGTAGACCGAGAGCGATGGCTACCAGGACGAGCAGCCCGATAGCCACGTTTTTCGGCCAGGTCCTGACTTTCTTCTCGTGGTACGAAAGCGCCGCCTGGCGTGCCCGGTCTTCGCGCTTCTTGCGCTCCGCCGACGATTCGCGCGCCCGGACCTCGGCTTCCTGCCGGTAGCGCGCATCGGCTTCCAGCTCGGCCAGCTCGCGCTGCTTGAGCTCGGCCACGACTCGCGCCTTGACCTCCTCCTCCGATTTGGCGCGCATCTGCTGCTCGTTGATCACCCGCGCGACGGCTTCCGTCTTGGCGCGGTCTTCTGCCTGCGCGCGGGCGAGTTTCTCGGCCTCGGCCTTTGCCTCGGCTTGTGCCTTGGCGTGCGCCGCCTCGTTCGCTATCGCCTGGGCCTGCGCCACGGCCTGTTCCGCCAAACGCGCCCTGGCCTCGGCGTCGGCCTGGGCCTTGCGGCTCGCCTCTGAATTTTCCGCGACGGCCTCGCGCGCCTTGCGCTCGGCTTCCTCGCGCGCCTGACGCGCCGCGGCCGCCTGGCGCTCCGCATCCTCGCGTGCCTTGCGCTCGGTTTCGATCTTCTCGGAAAGCTCCGCCCGCGCCGTGGCCTCGGCTTCAGTACGCGCTTTGGCAAGTGCTTCAATGCGGGCCTGTCGTTCCGCCTCCGCCTGGGCTTCCGCCTCCGCCCGCGCCCTGCGTTCGGCCTCGATCCTGGCCGAAAGCTCGCTCTGCGTCTTGCGGTCCGCCTCCTCGCGCGCCTTGCGCTCGGCCTCGATCAGTGCCTGCGCTTCGGCGCGCGCTTTGGCTTCGGCTTCGGCGCGCGCTTTGTTGAATGCTTCGATGCGCGCCTGTCGTTCCGTTTCCGCCTGGGCTTCCGCCTCGGCCCGCGCTTTGCGCTCGGCCTCCTCGCGTGCCCTGCGCTCGGCCTCGATCAGTGCCTGCGCTTCGGCCCGTGCCTTGGTTTCGGCTTCGGCGCGTGCCTTGGCAAGCGCTTCTTCGCGGGACTGTCTTTCCGCTTCCGCCTGCGCTTGCGCTTCCTCGCGCGCCTTGCGCTCGACCGCGATGGTCGCTTCCGCTTCGGCGCGCGCCTTGCGCTCGCTTTCCGCTCTGGCTTCGGCTACTTCGCGCGCGCGGCGCGACTGCTCCTCCAGCTCCCGGATCTGCGCCCTGGACCGCTCCGCTTCCTCTGCCCGTATCTTGCGCTCCACTTCTTCGCGCGCCCGGCTCTGCTCCTCCTCCCGCCTGCGCGCCAGCGCTTCGGCTTGCACCCTGGCTTCGGCCGCCGTGCGCGCGTGGGCCTCGGCGAACGCCTTCGCCTTGGCTTCCTCGAGGGCCTTCATGGCTGATTCCATACGGGCCAGGGCTTCGGAATCGCCGCCTTCGACGTGCAATCGGGCGCGACTTTCGGCTTCCGCCTTGGCGCGCGCCGCTTCTTCGGCCATCGCGCGCGCCTGCACGACCGCCTCTTCGGCGGCTTTCGCTCGCGCCTCGGCTTCCTCGCGCGCCCTGCGCTCGGCCTCCTGGTGCGTTCTGATTTCCTGCTCGATGCGCGCCCGCGACTCGGCCTCCTGCTTGGCGCGCGCTTCCGCTTTCTGAAGCGCCTCCTGTAGCGCCTTCATCTGCGCTTCCACGGCCAGCCGCGCGTTGGATTCCGCATCGGCATGAGCCCGCGCTTCGGCTTCGGCCCGGGCGCGCGCTTCGGCTTCCTCCTTGGCCTTCGCCTCGGAGGCGGCCTTCGCTTCGGCTTCCTGCTTGGCGCGCGCTTCAGCGTCGGCTCGGGCCTTCGCTTCTGCATCGGCGCGCGCCTTTGCCTCCATTGCGGCCCTGACCCTTGCTTCGGCTTCGGCCTTGCTCCTTGCGTCGGCGGCGGCCTTGGATTCCGCTTCGGCTCTCGCCCGCGCTGCGGCTGCTGCTCGTGCCGCCGCTTCGGCCTTGGCCTTGGCCTCGGCTTCGACCTTGGCCTTGGCCTCGGCTGCAGCGCGCGCCCGCGCTTCCGCCTCCTGGCGGACTTTGGCTTCGGCCGATGCGCGTGCGGCGGCGAGAGCGCGTGCTTTCGCTTCCTGCTCGGCCTTGACTCTCACCTCAGCCTCGGCATTGAGCTTGGCCACAACCAGCGGAGACGTGAAATCGAGGTCGTCGCCCGTATCCTGAACCGGCGCGGCGCTCCTGGCGGGCTCGGGCGTGCTGGGCGCTGCAAAAATCTTGATGTAGCCGTCACCAATCAGCTTGTCGAGCGCTTCTTCCAGCTTGGGTGTTTCCAAACCGGACTTCTGCACCAGATCGGCGACGGTGGACTTGCCGTCTATGGACAAGAAGACGAGTCCGAGATCGCGCGAGAGCTTGGTGGACTTGTTCTTGGTTTCCAAGACGCCTTTGGCGGTCTTGGCAAAGACGGTTTGCGGATGCATGAAATCAGATTTTTTCGGATTTTCCCGCGTAACACAACATGATTTGCGACCTCGCGATCGAAATAGTCACTGCCCCTCTCACGCCGCGGCACGAATTTTGCTCATTTTCATACAGCCCCGGTCGTTGCAATGCTCTTATCATTATAGTCTAATTCTATCAGCGACATAGAGGAACTTCCACGTCCGTACCGGGGACCGGAATGACGGCGCGCCGTAGCGATTTCGACGTTACCAACACCGTCAACACAACGGTGCCGCAGGAGGTCTCGGATGTCGTCATCGGCATCTATCAGGACCTCTATCAGCAGCCCGCGCCGCTTTCCCTGGTGCAGGCGTTCGTCGATCTGACGCGTCTCTATCGGGGAGGGTACCCCGGCTTTCGCGAGTGCGACACGGACTATCACGATCTGCAGCATGTGCTCGACGTGACACTGGCCATGACGCGACTCATGGACGGGTGCGTGCGCGGCACCAGTGCAGCGACCATGTCGGAGCGGATGTTTCGCCTGGGAGTCATCACCGCGCTCTACCATGATTGCGGCTACATCCGCTATCGGAGGGACACCACGCATCAGAATGGCGCCGAATACACCAGGGTGCACGTGTCGCGCGGCGCTCGCTTTCTCGAAGAGTATCTTCCCGCAATAGGGATGGCCGACCTCGTCGAGGCCGCGAAGTCCACGATTCATTTCACCGGGTACGAGATACCGGTAGACAAGATTCGTCTCCCGAGCCCCGAGTTCCGTCTGGTCGGCAATCTGCTCGGCAGCGCCGACATCCTCGCCCAGATGTCCGATCGCTGCTATCTCGAGAAGTGCTACGACCGGCTCTATCCCGAGTTCGTGCGCGGCGGCATCGCGCGGCGGCGCAACGAGGATGGCAGTGAGGAGATCCTCTTTGCTTCAGCCGCCGATTTGATCTTCAAGACGCCGCGCTTCTACCAGGGGGCGAACAAGCGCCTGAAGGAGGACCTGGGCGACGCTTATAAGGCCATCGAGCAGCACTTTGGCGGGCAAAACGTCTACTTCGACGAACTCGAGAAAAATATCAACCACGCGCGTGCGATCGCGGTGGAGGGGGACATTTCGATGTTGCGCCGGCGCCCGCCGGTGACTACCGACAAGCCGGACGAGCCCGAATAGTCCCAGCTTCCTGGAGAATTGGAGTTTTACGGGACAGCACACTAGTCCCTGCTCTCTGATCCCAGAGTGAGCACGATTTTCCCCACGTGTCCGCTCGATTCCATGAGCGCGTGCGCCTCGGCCGCCCGCGCGAGATCGAACGTCGCGCGCACGACCGCCCTGATCCTGCCCGTTTCGATCTGTGGCCAGACCCGCGCTTCGAGCTCCTGCGCGATGCGTGCCTTGAAAGCGGAGGGGCGCGTTCGCAGCGTCGAGCCGGTATAGATCAGCCGTTTCAGCATCACGGGCATCAGGTTGATATCTACCTTGGAGCCGGCCGGAAAGGCGAGCTGCACGATGCGCCCGTCGTGCGCGGCGGCCTTGAAGTTGCGCTCGATATTGGGACCCCCGACGATGTCCAGGATAACGTTGGCGCCGCCTTCAGCCCGCGCAGCTTCCACGAAATCTTCCTGCCGGTAGTCGACCACGCGATCGGCCCCCAGCTCGCGGCAGATCCGGCAGCGCGCCTCGGGGCTGTCCGTCGCGATCACCCTTGCGCCGAAGGCCTTGCCGAGCTGGATGGCGGTCGTGCCGATGCCGCCCGCGCCGCCGTGGACAAGGAAGGTTTCACCCGCTGTGAGGCGAGCCCCGATGAAGACATTGCTCCACACCGTAAAAAAGGTTTCGGGCAGGCTGGCGGCATCCACCAGTCCCATGTTCTTGGGTACCGGCAGGCAGTGTCCCTCCTCGACCGGGCAGTATTCGGCGTATCCGCCGCCGTTGGCGAGCGCGGTTACCTTGTCGCCGACCGCCCAGCGCTTGACGGCGTCCCCCTTGGCGACGACCTCTCCGGCGACTTCCAGCCCGGGCAAGTCTGACGCCCCGGCTGGAGGCGGGTAGAGTCCCTTGCGCTGCATCAGGTCCGGGCCGTTCACCCCGGCCGCGGCGACCTTGATCAGCACCTCTCCGGCGCCCGGTTGCGGAACCGGCCGCTCGGTGAGCTGCAGCACATCGGGGCCGCCGGGCGCGCTGATGGCGACGGCTTTCATGAGGGCTGGGAGGTTCATGGGGACCGTGAGAAGTTGAGGACCGCAGCCGTTCCGGCGGGAAATCCTGCCCGGACAATTTATACTAGAACCTGTTTCATAACCAGGCGCGTGCTGCGTTGTGGCCAGGACGGACCGTATACAAGGCACCCGACGAAGGCCATATGTCGATATGGTCGAGGAGGGTAACGCAGTAGACGACCGTCCTGGCCGCAACCCGGAGGGACGGGGCGATCTGGGCGCATCTCTTT